>JAIOSU010000037.1 GCA_021107455.1 Clostridiales bacterium
ATCTTGAGAATGCACTTAATATTACAAAGTGATTACAAACGAAAAAAACTATTGCATAGATTATTTTATTCGGCTAGAATGTTTATAGATTAGGACATAGTGTTCTAACAAAGGTGAAATACAAATTCTAAAGAAGGAGGTTATAAACATGATGACTTTAACCAAGACTAACGCATTACAATTCAGTTCAGCATTTATTGGCAGTGGCACTACAAGTGCGTCCAAATTTAGAAACAATCAATTAAATATGTTTATGACCTGCGGTCGATTATAGGATTTTGGATAAATGAAACATTTGATCTGAAGAAATCATAGTTGATGAACCACAGGCATAATTCGTCTGTGGTTTTATTTTGCGCAAAATTTGTCTGAATTTTAGTGCAATTCAACTTTGAAATAAAGTTGCCAAACGGTCTGGGCTAAGTCCAACCGTTCAAAAACCACGCTTGCGTGGTTTTTTTATGTTTAACAGAAGGAGAATTAGGGGGTAGTAAAATGAAAAACGTAATCAAGTACATGAAAGGGTACCGGGGCATATTCTTGCTCGCTATCATTTCAATCGTAGTCGCCACAACAATGCAGCTCGCCACGCCCATACTGATAAAATACGCCATTGACTCCATCATAGGGAGTGAATCACCAGGGAATATGCAATTCCTTATGGATGCATTCGGCAAGAATTTAATGAGTGTTGTGTGGATTGTCATTGCAATCAATTTAATCAGAGGCATATTTTTGTTCTTAAAGGGTTATCTGTCGAATTATGCGGCAGAGAACATCGCTCAAAATATGAGGGAAAAACTTTACAGACAAATTCAGTACATGACTTATGAGTACCACACCAAAAAAGAAACCGGTGACATGATCCAGCGTTGTACATCAGACGTTGAAACGGTCAGACGTTTTCTCGGGGTTCAGATCGTCGATCTTGCAAGAATCATCTTTATGATTTTTCTTTCAGTCTTCATCATGATGAGCCTCAACCTGAAACTCACTGTATACGCAATAGCGCTTATCCCGGTCTTATTCCTATTCTCTTACATATTTTTTACGAAAGTGCAAAAGAATTTCAAGAAATCAGACGAAGCGGAAGGTGCTCTGACAACAGTTTTACAGGAGAATCTGTCAGGTGTGCGTGTCGTTAGGGCATTCGGCAGAGAAAAGTTTGAAATCGACAAGTTCCAAAAGGTCAATCAAGATTACAAAGAAAAGACTTATAGACTGATCGAAATTTTGGCGATGTTCTGGTCCTCATCGGATCTGCTCACACTGATTCAAAGTGGCATCGTGCTGGTGGTCGGTTCTAGAATGGTCATTACTGGAGAAATCACAATCGGTACTTTGGTTGCATTCATCACATATGAATCCATGCTGCTCTGGCCGGTGAAGCAGTCTGGAAGACTACTCAGCGAACTTGGAAAAACAACAGTAGCCGTGAAGCGTGTGGAAGAAATCCTTACAGAGGAAATAGAGTCTGACCTTCCAAACGAAACAGAACCGGAAATCGAAGGACATATCGTTTTCGATAATGTGAACTTCTCATATCCGGATGGAAAAGTCGCTCTGAGAGAGATTAGTTTTGAGATTGAAAAGGGCAAGACACTTGGTATACTGGGTTCTACGGGGTCTGGAAAATCAACAATGGTCCATTTGCTGCAAAGACTTTATGACTATGAAGGCAGCATAAGAATCGATGGTCATGAACTGAAAGACATCAAAAAACAATGGATTCGTCAAAAGATCGGTCTCATCTTGCAGGAACCGTACCTTTACGCAAAAACAGTCCGACAAACCATCGGGATTGTCAAAAAGAACTTTATCAATCAGGACAAAAAGTAAGCCGAAAGAATCGCTTCCATTCATGACAACATCCTTGAATTCAAGGAAGGGTATGACACAGTGATCGGAGAAAAAGGTGTGTCACTTTCGGGTGGACAAAAACAAAGAGTTGCCATATCCAGAACGATTATCGATCAGGACAAACGCATTCTTATATTCGACGATTCACTGAGTGCGGTGGACACCGAAACGGACATGAAAATCCGTAGGGAACTTTCAAAGCGAAACAAGGATGTCACCACCTTGATCATAAGCCATAGAATATCAACACTTTCTGAAGCGGATTACATTATCGTGCTCAACGAAGGAGAAATCGTACAATTCGGTACTCATACCGAACTCATAGAAAATGAAGGACTATACAAACGCATCTGGGATCTGCAGAAGATGGCTGTCTAGGACAGGGGGAATTTAACGTGGAAAATCAAAACAAAGAAATGAAACTAAAATACGACAAAAACATCTGGAAAGAAATGTTTGCTTACTTCAAGCCTTTTAAGAAAGACTTTATAATCCTGTGTGCATTCATGATATCACTGGCACTCATTGACATTTCGTTTCCACTGTTGACGCAATTTGCAATCGACACTTATGTCATTCCAATGGATATCGAGGGTCTCTCTAGAGTTGGTCTGGCTTATTTGGCACTGGCAATAGCACTATCATCAATTGTCTTTTTATTCATTCGTCATGCTGGAAAAATTGAAATGAATTTGCTTTACAAAATGAGAAAAGACAGCTTTGAAAAATTGCAAAAATTATCGTTCAGCTACTACGACAAAAATGCCATAGGCTGGATGATCGCAAGAACAACTTCAGATGCACAAAAAATCTCAGAGACACTGGCTTGGGGATTGGTGGATCTCGTTTGGGGCGTATCCATGATGTTTGGAATCTCCGTCGTGATGCTCATCGTCAACTGGCGACTGGCTCTTGTGACACTCATTACAGTGCCGATACTTGCGTTCATCAGCGTCATGTTCGAAAAAAAGATGTTGGTGGCATACAGAAATGTACGTAAGATCAACTCAAAAATTACTGGACTGTTCAATGATGGCATAGTAGGGGCAAAGACTACCAAGACCTTGGTGAGGGAAGAATTGAACCAAGAAGAATTCGGCGAAGTGACCACTGACATGAAACGCACATCAGTCAGGGCGGCATCGTTTTCAGCAGGTTATCTACCAGTCGCACTCTTCGTATCGGCAATAGGAACAGTACTCACGCTTTATTTCGGAAGTATCTTTGTAGTCGATCAAATCATCACTTATGGTAAATTGGTGCTTTTCATCACTTATGCAAGACAGTTTTTCGACCCGGTTCTCGAACTGGCGAGAATCTATACTGAAATGATCAGCGCACAAGCTGCGGCAGAACGCGTGATGTCACTGATCAACGAGAAAGAGGAAATCGTAGAATCCGAACAGGTCCTTCACAAATACGGCAACCACTATGAGCAGAAAACCGAAAACTGGGAGCCCGTGGAAGGCAATGTGGAATTTAAAAATGTGGATTTCTACTATAAAGAAGGGGAGTATATCCTTAAAGACTTCAACTTGAATGTCAAAAAAGGACAGACCATCGCTCTTGTCGGTGAGACGGGTTCCGGAAAAAGCACTATAGTCAATCTCGCCTGCAGATTCTATGAACCTACTGAAGGTCATATTCTTGTGGATGGCATTGATTATAGGGAGCGTTCACAAAACTGGTTGCATGCGAATATCGGTTATGTGCTGCAATCGCCACATTTATTCAGTGGCACAATCAAAGATAACATCCGTTACGGGAAACTGGATGCCACAGATGAGGAAATCATCGAAGCCGCCAAAACCGTCAACGCACATGATTTTATATCCAAACTGGAAAAAGGCTACGACACAGAAGTTGGAGAAGGAGGAGGTCTTTTATCAACAGGTGAGAAACAATTGATTTCCTTCGCACGTGCAATTATTGCGAAGCCTAGATTGTTCTTCCTGGATGAGGCGACGTCTTCAATCGACACGGAAACAGAAGCAAAAATTCAATATGCGATCGATCGGGTACTTGAAAACAGAACGAGCTTTATCATCGCTCACAGACTGTCCACAATCCGAAACGCCGACCGCATACTGGTCATCAAAAAAGGTGTTGTCATCGAAAATGGCGATCACCATGAACTTATGGCACTTAAAGGTCATTATTATGAACTTTACACCAATCAATTTGTTGAAGAAGGTGAGAGGGAGATCCTCAATCACCAAGATAAAAGCGTACTGAAAAGTGCGTAGAAAGGAAGTAAGATATGATGCAAGATTTGCAATTAATGATGCTCGGATACGAAAAGCCTACATACAAACAAAAGAAACACAATTTGGAGTATGAGCTGTATTTGAAATCAGAAAATATAGTCAGATTAACAAAGGGTTAGAATGACGTTAGAATCCTCTAGAACACTTGCGGACAGAAGAATTTTAGGATAATATTATCACAAGAGATTATAAAGGAGGAAAACGTCATGGCCACCAAGAAATTATGTAAAATGGAAAGTGAAGAGAAAGTATCGGGAGTCTGTGCGGGACTTGCACATTATTTTAGCATAGATGTGACAATCGTACGACTTGTATGGGTACTCGCGATCATATTCGGTGTGGGATCACCAGTTTTGATCTACATTGTGCTCGCAATCATATTGCCGACATGTGACCCTAACGAGGTCAAGTTCACCGACGTCGAAGAAGACGAAATCGATGAGTATGATGATTCGGACAGATATGAAAGATAAGGCTTTTCAGATAAACGCATCCGTAATCCGGTAGGATTATGGGTGCGTTTTCTTGTTAAATGGGTTATAATAGAAGAAAAATACGGAGCGTAAGATGTTTGATTATATAAAAGGCACACTGAACCATGTGGAATCCGATTTCATAGTGGTTGAAAATCAAGGTATTGGCTACAAAATTGCGACATCCACTCCTTCAATTTCGGATTTTAGCAGTCCGGGTGAAGCCGTTGTCGTCTTCACAGAAATGATAGTTAGAGAAGATTTGATTGCCCTCGTGGGATTTTCCACAAGGGATGAACTTCATATGTTTCAATTGTTGACTTCTGTTAGCGGAGTGGGTACGAAGGTCGCTATTGGCATCCTGTCATCCATTCCATTCAGTCAGTTGGCGTTCATTATAGGTACTGGTGACATCAAAGCGTTGACCTCTGCTCACGGCGTAGGTAAAAAAACTGCTGAGCGTATTGTCCTTGAACTCAAGGACAAAGTGGCGAAATTTGGACAAATCACTCAAGATTCGATGGATACCCCAGCATTTGGTGGGCTCGCCACAGATCAGGGGGATGCACTCGCTGCACTGGTGACACTCGGATACACTAAAAGTGAGGCACAAGGCGTACTTAAGAGCATGGATCTAGCAGGCATGTCGGTAGAAGACATCATAAAATCGGCACTCAGAAAACTAATGACACAATAGCAATGGAGGTTACATGGAACGCTTTGTCACTCCCAAACACATAGAAGAAGATCATATTCAGGAAAAGTCCATCAGACCTAAACAAATTGATGAATATATAGGGCAAACCAAAACAAAGGAAAAACTCGGAATCTTCATGAAAGCCGCAAAGCTCCGTGGAGAATCCCTCGACCACGTCCTTTTATACGGTCCTCCTGGACTAGGCAAGACGACACTTTCCGCAATCATCGCCAATGAGATGAACGTAGGAATAAAGATCACATCCGGGCCGGCAATCGAAAGACCTGGGGATTTGGCAGCCATATTGACTGGACTCAAGGATGGAGATGTCTTATTCATAGACGAGATCCATAGACTCAGCAGACACGTTGAGGAAGTGCTTTATCCAGCCATGGAAGATTACGCGATTGATATTGTAATCGGTAAGGGACCAGGAGCGAGATCGGTCAGGCTTGATCTTCCAAAATTCACGCTCGTCGGAGCGACCACCAGGGCAGGACAATTGACTGCACCTCTGCGCGACAGATTTGGCGTCATATGCAAACTGGACCTATATGGTGTCGATGAACTCGCGGAAATCATCAGAAGGTCTGCAGATGTCCTGAATATTCCTATTGATGAAGATGCGACTATGGAAATGGCAACAAGAAGCAGAGGAACACCAAGAATAGTCAACCGACTCCTTAAGAGGGTCAGAGACTATGCTCAGGTGAGAGGTTCTGGCATCGTTACTAGAGAAATTGCGAAAAAAGCACTGGATATGCTGGAAATCGATCCTATTGGTCTAGATGCCGTGGATCGAAATATTCTGGAATGCATCATCGAATTTTTTGACGGTGGACCCGTTGGAATTGATACACTAGCAGCTACAACAGGAGAAGAAAACACTACAATAGAAGATGTCTATGAACCGTATCTGATGCAAATCGGTTTTATTCACCGTACTCCTCGTGGCCGTGTGGTCACAAACAAAGGAAGGATGCACCTTGGATATGAGGCTGTGACTACAGGTGAGCAACTGGTTTTTGTTGTGGATGAAGATCTTCAGGAGGTATTATGAGAGCAGTAAGACCACTGAAAATAATAGTAATGATATTTTTGATTTCCCTAGTGATGGGACAACTTGCTTTTGCGGATGCGGAGCCTTCAGTTGATATCGGACTTTCCTATGGGAGTGTGAACATAGGTTATTTTGACGTCCAGAGTTCCGGTGGTTTTGAGTTCGGAATCGACAATAAATCCAGTGGATTCATCTCTCTGATGGATCTCAGTGCATTTACCAGGCTGAACATCCAAAAAGATGACGGAAATCATCTTAAGCTTGGAGAATCATTCCCGACTTATGAGTTAGCAAAAGTTGAGCTTGAACGGATGAAAGTCATTGACGGCTCGGTCTATTTGTCTTATGATGGACAATGGCATATCCTGTATGGCGATTATGCTTCAGTAGAGGAAGCGCAAATGACTGCGGCAAGTGTAGGTCTCAAATTCGGGATTGAACTTGTTCAACCGTTGAGTTCAAACAGTTTATTCGTGATTATTTATTCTGACGGACAACTCGTTTTGTCATACAATTCATCCATTCCGGAAATGATGTTCAAAAGTGGATTCTTCACTTATGAGAGCGTTCAGTATAGAAATGGTTTTTTAGTGAAACGTCTTCCTGGCAGTGATATGACGTTCATCAATCGCGTCAGTATGTCGGAATATCTATATGGAGTGCTCCCTAAGGAAATGAGTGGGGATTGGCCTATTGAAGCTTTGAAGGCACAAGCTGTCGCTGCGAGAAACTATGCGATTCAGAGCCTTGGTAAATATAGTGAATATGGATTCGATGTATGTGATACAGTGAAAAGCCAGGTATATGGAGGCTATTCAGTAGAAAAACCGATGAGCAATCTGGCAGTGGATGCCACTGCAGGTATGGTGCTCACCTACCAAGGTTTGATTGCTCAGTGTTATTATCATTCACATAGTGGTGGGTATACTGATGCACCAGAAAACATTTGGTCGGCGGCGATTCCATATCTCAAGCCAGTTGAAGATCCATTTTCTTTAGGGTCACCGAACACGGATTGGCAGCTTGTCATGAACAATGTCGAAATCGAGCAGAAATTGCTGATAGCAGGATACAACATCGGAAAACTTCAGAAGATCAGAATCCTACAACGTACAGAAAACGGTAGAGCGGTTACCGTTCAATTCGTCGGAACCATGAGCTCAGCTACGCTATATAAAGAGAAATCACGTACAATTCTTGGTACGACCGTACTCAAAAGTCTGATGTTCAGTTTTGACCCGGCTACAGCCGTGACAAGAATTCCTGAAAGGTTACCTGCACCGGGAGTTGTTTTGGCGCCCAAAATTGCACTAAGCATAGAGGGTGCATATGCAGAATATGAGTCAAAAGACGCGATCCGTGTGGTGACAAGCAGAGGGACAACCCTGTCAAGAATCAACAGGATACAGCCACCGCAACAAATTGTGACCACGACAGTGGATGTATTTGAAGAAGTGGATGCAACCAGCGGTTCTGTGACTTTTTATGGTCATGGTTATGGACATGGTCTTGGAATGAGCCAATGGGGAGCCAAAAAAATGGCTGAACTCGGCTTTGATTATACAAAGATTTTGGCACATTATTACAATGACACGATCATCGAGTCAATATATAATAAACAGAATTAGAAAAGGTGGAACATGAGAACTAAAGACTTTTATTTTGATTTGCCAGAGCATTTGATTGCGCAGACGCCGTTACTTGATCGTTCTGAGTCACGTCTGATGCATGTGAGTCGTGCTACCGGCGAAATTTCGCATCGAAAATTTTACGATTTTTTGGATTATATGTCTCACGGGGATTGTTTGGTACTCAACAACACCAAAGTCATCCCTGCGAGACTTTTTGGTGTCAAGGATACCGGCGCCACTGTGGAATTCCTTCTTCTAAAAAGGTTGAATATGAACCAGTGGGAAACACTAGTCAAGCCTGGAAAAAAAGCGAAGATAGGCACTGAGTTCATTTTTGGTGAAGGCAAACTGAAATGCACAATAATCGGAATCGGTGAAGAGGGCACTCGAATCATCGAATTCAGTTATGACGGTGTTTTCGAGGAAATTCTAGATGAACTGGGCACGATGCCATTGCCCCCATATATCACTGAAAAATTGGATGATCCAGCTCGTTACAATACCGTATATGCCAAACATAACGGTTCAGCAGCAGCACCGACAGCCGGTCTGCATTTCACACCGGAACTGCTTGAGGCTGCACGCAAAAAAGGTGTTAGAATCGCCTATGTGACGCTTCACGTTGGACTTGGCACATTCAGACCCGTAAAAGTGGATGATGTGAATGAACACAAAATGCATTCAGAGTATTATGAACTCGATGAGGAGAACGCTGAGATCATCAACAGCACTCGAGCCAACGGAGGTCGAATCATCTCCGTGGGAACCACTTCCACAAGGACACTGGAGACCATAGCAGACGAAAACGGATTGGTCAAAGCAAAGAGTGGATGGACAGAGATATTCATTTATCCGGGGTACAAGTATAAAGTGGTGGACGGACTCATCACCAACTTCCACTTGCCTGAATCGACGCTGATCATGCTCGTGAGCGCACTTTCCGATAAGGAAACTATATTAAAAGCATATGAAACTGCAGTTGCGAAGGAATATCGTTTTTTCAGTTTTGGCGATGCAATGATGATTATATGATTTGAGAGGAGCACTAAAATGGCAATTCGCTACGAACTCATAAAAGAATGCAAACAGACAGGTGCAAGACTTGGCAAACTACACACACCTCATGGTGTGATCGACACACCCATATTCATGCCGGTGGGTACTCAAGCTACAGTAAAAGCTATGACACCTGAAGAACTTAAAGAAATGGAAGCGCAGATCATTCTGTCCAATACGTATCATCTTTACCTCAGACCTGGACATGATCTCGTGAAAGAAGCTGGTGGTCTTCATAAATTCATGAACTGGGACAGACCGATATTGACCGACAGTGGAGGATTTCAAGTATTCAGTTTGGGTGACCTTCGTAAAATAACTGAAGAAGGCGTGGAATTCCAATCGCACATCGATGGCAGCAAGCACTTTCTTTCACCTGAGAAAGTCATGGAAATTGAAAACGCACTCGGTGCAGATATCATTATGGCATTCGATGAATGTGCGCCATTTCCCGCTGACCATGATTATGTGAAAAAATCACTTGAGCGTACGACCAGATGGGCGGTCAGATGCAAGGAAGCACATACCAATACAGAGAACCAGGCGCTTTTCGGCATCGTTCAGGGCGGTATGTACAAAGATCTTCGCGAGCAAAGTGCGCGTGAACTTGTCGCACTAGATTTCCCGGGATACAGTATTGGCGGTCTCAGCGTTGGTGAGCCTAAAGATTTGATGTACGAAGTACTTGACTACACCACGCCACTTTTGCCAAAAGACAAACCGCGTTACCTGATGGGCGTCGGAAGTCCGGATGCACTGATTGAAGGCGTCATCAGAGGGATTGATATGTTTGACTGCGTGTTGCCGACTCGAATCGCCAGAAATGGTACTGCAATGACATCAAGTGGAAAAGTTGCGATCAAAAATGCAAAATTCACGAGAGACTTCACACCACTTGATCCAGAGTGTGAGTGCTACTGTTGCAAGAATTACACAAAAGCATATTTAAGACATCTATACAAAGCTGATGAAATCCTATCCGCAAGGCTGATGTCCACACATAATCTTCATTTCTTGATTGATTTGATGAAAAAAGTGCGTGAGGCAATCATGGAAGATCGACTGCTGGACTTCAAAGAAGAGTTCTTTAAAAAATATTATGGAGAAAGTCTTTTATAATTCATTAAATTTCTGTTATAATGATATTTAAATGAGCTTTATATAAAATATGAAGCGAATAGACATTTTAAGGAGAGAATAATTATGGAAAGTACTTTAGGATTAATTCTTTATATGGGTTTCTTCTTCGGACTGATGTATTTCTTGCTCGTCAGACCTCAAAAGAAGAAGACAAAACAATTGAACGAACTTAGAAGCAATATTCGTTCCGGTGATGTTGTAGTTACTATCGGAGGAATCGTCGGAAAAGTGATGAGTGTCAAAGAAGATGAATTCGTACTTGAAGTAGGCGCTGCAAAAACGAAATTGACTTTCAAGAAATGGGCTATATCAGCGATTGAAAAAGCTTCTGCAGAAGAAGTTGCTTCAGTTGATGTAGAGACGATTGAATAGTTTTTGATCTGACTGAAAAAGACTTGCTCATCATGAGATAAGTCTTTTTTATTTGAAGGAATTATGTTATAATATCTTGTATTTTAGAGGTGAGACATTTAAATCATTTGGGAGGAACAACCATGAAACATATCAAAACATTAAATACGGGGTCTTTAAAGAGTTCCGCTGCACACGGTGGATGTGGGGAGTGTCAAACATCTTGCCAATCAGCTTGTAAAACTTCATGTACGGTAGGCAATCAAGAGTGCGAAAATAAATAATTAGAACTATTTAAAAAGCAGAGTGTACTCTGCTTTTCTTTATGCAGACGGAGGAAAGTATGATTCATAAGTTTATACAGGGTGATCTTTATTTTGTGCTGGACGTCAACAGTGGTGCAGTTCACGTGGTAGATGAGATTGTCTATGACGTTTTGGAGTATTACCCTAAACAATCACCAGTCGAGGTGATCAAGTCACTCAAAGACCGTTACTCTGAATCAGAGATCAGAGACGTTCTTGAAGATGTGGATTATTTGATTGAAAATGACATGCTGTACACGGATGATACTTATGTGAATTCCATTGAGTTCCAGCAAAGAAGTCCGATTGTAAAGGCGATGTGCCTTCATATTGCCCATGATTGCAACTTAAGATGTGAATACTGTTTCGCATCGCAAGGGGATTTTGAGGGGTCCAGATCCATGATGTCCTTTGAAGTCGGTAAAAAAGCACTCGACCTTTTGGTTGAAAAATCGGCAAACCGTAGAAATCTTGAAGTGGATTTCTTTGGTGGTGAACCACTCATGAATTTTGAAGTGGTCAAGCAGCTGGTTCAGTATGGCAGAAGCATCGAAGCAGAACATAATAAGAATTTCAGATTTACACTCACAACCAACGGAGTGCTTTTAAATGATGAAAACATTGCTTACATCAATGAGCACATGGAAAACGTCGTTTTAAGTATCGATGGCCGTAAGGAAGTGAATGATAAAATGAGATATACCATCAGCGGAGGGGGATCATATGATGTGATCGTTCCGAAATTCAAGCAATTGGTGGACTCTCGTGGAGGAAAATCCTATTATGTGAGAGGGACTTTCACCAAGAACAATCTTGATTTTGCAGCGGATGTCATCCATATGGCGGATCTAGGATTCTCTAGTACTTCCGTGGAACCTGTAGTGGCCAGTCCATCAGATCCATACGCTCTCACAGATGAAGATCTTGAAATCATCAACAAAGAGTACGATAAGTTGGCAGAAGAGATCATTGCCAGAAAAAATACTGATAAAGAATTCAATTTTTTCCACTTTGCAATTGACATGTCACAGGGGCCTTGCGTTATAAAGCGTCTTTCAGGCTGCGGTGCGGGTTCTGAATACCTCGCAATCACACCCGAAGGTGACATATACCCATGTCATCAATTCGTAGGAGATGACCATTTCAAAATGGGCAATGTCATGGCTGGCATTCTCGATTTCGGACTGACAAAAGAATTCAAGAACGCTCATGTCTACAATAAAGAAAAGTGCAGAAGCTGTTGGGCGAAGTTCTATTGCAGTGGTGGTTGCCATGCCAACGCTTACAATTTCAACAATGACATCTATGTTCCTTATGATTTGGGATGTGAGATGGAAAAGAAGCGAATTGAGAATTCCATATACATTTATGGAAAGCTGAATCAGGAGTAACATGGTAAGGAGGCGGTATCATGATCAGAACTTTTAAGGCTTTTTCGCCTGAAATGGATGAGACAAACTTTTTAGCTGAGACTGCTGTGCTCATCGGGCAAGTTTTTATGGAAGAACATGCAAACGTTTGGTATAATACAGTAGTTAGGGGTGACGTGGAACCTATTAAAATCGGCAAAAACTCCAATGTGCAGGATTTGGTGATGGTTCACACGAGTAGTGGTTTTCCGGTTACGATCGGAAATGACGTCACAATAGGTCATAGCGCTACAATTCACGGCTGTACGATTGAATCCAATGTACTCGTTGGAATGGGTGCCATTATACTAGATGGTGCCCATATCGAAAGTGACGTGATAGTGGGTGCAGGATCGCTTATTCCCCCGGGCAAGAGAATTCCATCGAAGTCTTTGGTTATGGGCTCGCCAGCTAAAGTTGTCAGAACGCTTTCAGAGGAAGAAATAGAGAGCATTGGAAAATCTGCACACCATTATGTGGAATTGTCAAAACAATACATTCAGAAATAGGGAGGCTTCCAAATGAAAGGAAAAAATACGCTCTTATTTTTCCTAATTGTCGCATTGATTGCGGGCACAGCATTTGTCGCAGTCAATGGTTTAACGATCGGTTCGTTAGCAATTGAACCAGTGGGCGATGCCATGAAATTAGGACTGGACATTAAGGGTGGCGTTGTAGTTGTCTACGAAGCGCAAACCGAAGAGGAAGGTGCTGATCTGGCACGAACCATGGAACAAACCAAACAAATCATCAGTAGACGTGTCAATGAACTTGGACTGACTGAACCTATCATAACACTTCAAGGTGATGATCGAATCAGAATCGAACTTCCGGGTGTGGATAATGCCCAGGATGCCATTGACATCATAGGAAAGACAGCACTTCTCGAATTTGGACTCGTTACAGGTCCTGTTCCAGCTATTGAAGGATTGCCTGCAACTACTATCGATTATGAGACTATTCTTACAGGTACGAATATTTCAGATGCTTTCGTGTCACAAGATGAATTCAATGCACCTGTCGTGTCACTTGAATTTGATGCAGTAGGTACAGACTTGTTTTTTGAAGGCACAAAAAAAGCTATAGACAATCCGGACAAATCAGGACAAATCGCAATTATTTTAGATGGTGAAATTATTTCAGCACCATATACGAGAATCGTTATTTCAGATGGTAAAGCCATTATTCAAGGCAGCTTCAGTTATGAATCAGCCAACAATTTGGCGATGCTTATCAGAGGCGGTGCCCTCCCGGTTCAACTTGATGAAATTCAAACTTCTGTCATCGGACCAACACTAGGACTTGACTCGCTCAAATCGGCGATTAATGCAGCTATCGTAGGATTGTTGTTGGTTGTCGGTTTCATGATCATTTTTTATAGAATTCCAGGGATTATCGCTTCAATCGCATTGACGCTTTATGCTTGTATCATTGTTTTTGCGATGATCGGTTTCAACGCGACATTGACACTTCCAGGTGTTGCCGGTATTGTACTCTCGCTTGGTATGGCAGTGGATGCCAATGTCATCATATTTGAAAGACTCAAGGAAGAAATGAAATCTGGTAAATCGCTCAGAGCGAGTATTGATAGCGGCTTCCATAGAGGAATGCGCACAATCATCGACTCAAACGTTACGACATTCATCGCAGCACTCATCTTATTTGCTTTTGGTGAAGGTCCGATCAAAGGTTTTGCAGTCACTTTGATGATCGGTATCGTTTCGAGTATGTTCACGGCAGTAATAATTACCAAAACACTTTTAAAACTGTCACTTGGATTTTCAGATCGTAAAAAACTTTATGGATCAAGGGGGTAGTGACGGTGAGAAATATAAATGTGACTAAAAGATATAAATTGTGGTTTTCCATTTCAGGTGCTATCATCCTTGTCGGTTTGATCATAATGTTGATGAATGGCCTTAATTTTGGAATCGACTTCACAGGCGGAACAATGATGCAAATCGATCTTGGCAAAACTGTTGAAGTATCTGAAATAAAAGATGTCATTGCGGATTTTGATCTGAATGCAGATATAGTACACGCAGGAGCGGAAAGCAATGAAGTGATCATCAAGACCAAAGCTTCCCTGAGCAACACTGAGAGAATTGAAATATTCGAGGTTCTCAAAGCGGAGTACGGCCTCGCCGATGAAGCTTTTAGAGGTGCGGAGCAATTCGGACCAGCCATTGGAGCTGAAATAAGAAATCGTGCACTTTTGGCGGTTGTCATCGCATCCGTAGCTATGCTTTTATACATCTCTGTAAGATTTGAGACAGTATTTGGCCTTGCGGCTGTCATAGCACTTATTCATGACGTTTTGATCCTGCTTTCAATTTACGCGATTTTCAGAATTTCAGTGAACTCATCATTTATCGCGGCAATCCTAACAATTGTTGGTTACTCAATCAATGATACCATTGTCGTATTTGACAGGGTTCGTGAGAATGTGAAAAGAGAAAAGGGTAAATCCCACTTTGAAGTGGCTGACATGTCCATCAGTCAGACTATAACTAGAACCATCAACACATCACTTACAACTTTGGTTGTTATCGGATCGCTTTTCGTATTTGGTGTGTCGTCCATCAGGGAGTTCGCATTCCCACTTCTCGCAGGAGTTGCTGTAGGAACTTATTCCTCAATATTCATCGCGAGTCCAGTATGGGCACTCTTAAGACATAAAATCAGCAGAAAAGACGCTTACGCTGCTAAATAATAGGGTATCAATGAAATGCGCAGTGGCTTTGTATCACTTGCGCATTTTAGCCCTATGTACATAAAAATTGGAGGTGTATTATGCAATTTTATATCGTATTGTCCTTAATATTCGGAATATTGATCACTTTGTTCGCGCTTTTCAACTCGGCTGTTGTCGCAGTGAATTTCTTTTTTGCCGAAGTACAGATTCCACTTGCTCTCGTAATCATCGCTTCCGCTTTGATTGGTGCCATTACTATGCTTATTTTCGACACGTTCAGACGTATCAAAGCCGGTAAAAATATGAAAGACATGACAAAAAAAGTGAGTGGATTTGAAAAAGAAATGTCTGCAAAGGATGAGACCATCCAAAAACTTGAAGATACACTCAAACAAAAAGAGCAGATTCTCAACAGTCAGGTTGAGATTATCGATGCACTTAAGATGAATCAAGAAAAGACAACAGTAAACAACGAAAATGAAAATGAAACGGTGATTTAATGATATTTCAAAACGCGATATGGCAGTACCCGAAAATTGATGACAATAAAATAAAAGGCGTGATGAAAGTTTACAATTGTTCTGAAATTGTGGCTCAGTTGCTGATTGAACGCAAACTTGACACTAAAGAAAAGGTGGATCGGTTTTTGAATCCGACACTTGAGGATTTACACGACCCTTTTCTGCTTTCGGATATGCCGCTTGCTTTTGAAAGAATCAAACTTGCAATAGAGCGCAAGGAATCCATCTGGATTTATGGCGATTATGATGTGGACGGGATTACTAGTATAGTAATCCTCAGCAAGTATTTTGAATATGTCGGTCATCCTGCAAATTTTTATATTCCGAATAGGCAAGATGAAGGGTATGGCATCAGTGAGCAAGGACTGGAATGGATCAAATCGGAAGGTGGCGAACTTGTCATCACAGTGGACTGCGGAATTACCGCGGTTGAGCAAGCCCGGTTTGCATCGGAAATTGGACTTGATTTAATCATAACGGATCATCATGAATGTCAAGACGTTTTGCCTGATGCTGTTGCAGTAGTGAATCCGAAACGTGGCGGATATCCATTTGACATGTTGGCCGGATGCGGAGTTGCGCTCAAATTGACTCAAGCCATGCTCGGGGAGGCGTTTTACTCATTTTATCCAAATGTGATTGATATTGCCGCCCTTGGAACAGTAGCTGACATAGTGCCACTGGTCGATGAGAACAGAATCATCACACGAATCGGCCTCGAATACATGATGCACACTTCAAATCCTGGAATCCAAGCCTTGATTTCCGAGGCGAATCTGACTGGCAAGGAAATTACATCCGGTCATATTGGATTTGTGATTGCACCAAGAATAAATGCTTCTGGACGTATTGGCAACCCGAGCATCTCGGTTGAGATGTTGCTTGAAGATGATTATTTCAAAGCACTCGAAATTGCCAAAAAACTGAGTGAACTCAATAGTGAAAGACAAGCTCAAGAACGTGAGATCATGGAAGAAGCTGAAAACTATATTCAAAATTCAATTGATCTCGATCAAGCTAGAATTTTACTCGTGATAGGAGAAAATTGGCATACTGGTATCATCGGAATTGTTGCATCGAAGCTTTCTGAAAGGTATTCCAGACCTACTGTGGTCCTCAATATAGACGGTGATAGCGCCAAAGGATCAGCGAGAAGCATTGAAGGCATCAGTATTTATGAAGTGCTGTTCTCATTCAAACACTTATTTGATAAGTTTGGGGGGCATGAGCAGGCTGCAGGACTAAGTCTCAGTCTTGAGAATGTCGAAATTTTAAAACATTCATTGCTGGAATATGGAATTCAGAATATTCCCAAATATAAATTGGTGGCATCGCGTCGTGTCAATGGCATTTTGAAGCCACACATGGTGACCCATCAATTGGTGGATGAGATAGAGAGTCTAAAGCCATTCGGTGTGGGCAATCCTAAACCACAATTCGTATTTGAGAATTTGAAAATAGATGACTACCGATTGATCGGCAAAGGACAAAATCATCTGAAAATGGTTGTCAATGACGGGGTGCGTGTCTATGATGCTCTTGCATTCAACAAGGCCGAATCAATCTCCGCACTTAGAAAAACAGATCGTATTCACCTTTTGCTCAATCTGGAAAAAAACAATTTCATGGGTGTTGAAACCATACAGCTTCTGGTTCAGGATTTGATCAAAGACAAGATGCCGATCAAGGAACATCTTGAAGCGAAGGTTCAAAACGCAATATATGAATTTTACAAGATAAATCAAACAGTGAGCATTGATTCAAAATTTACATCTGTGGATACATTTGATATAATGTTTCATGGTGCATGTGATTGGCCTTTGCTTGTTTATTCACTGGAAGGGCTGATCGAGTTCAAGGATTACGTGATGCGAAGCAATATCACGAATTATACGATTCATTTCAATCACTTGGTGGAAAGAGAACGCCGAGAGGGTTATCTCGACGTGATTTTTATGCCTGTTGAATTTGGTGGTGAATCCGCATTCTACATTGATGGCGGACGATCGATCTCCAGTTTTATTCCCAACAGGGAAGATCTTGTATATTTTTATAAACAGAGTGCCGGATTCAAACAGACGACACTGCTTGTATTGGCTGACAAACTCAGAATGACTCAGTGTAAAATTTTATTTTGCCTTGATTTATTGAATCAGATGAACCTGCTCAACTATGAAATTTTCAATTCGTCACTTCAATTGAATTTTTTACCTAAACCTAAAAATAAGATGGATTTGGAACAAGTGCCTTTGTTTCAAAGTCTTTCTAGAGAAATATAAATTGAGTGAAATTAAGGAGGAACACATGGATATTAAATCAAAGATCAGAGTAATAGAAGATTTTCCAAAAGCGGGAATCAGTTTTAAGGATATAACGACATTGCTTCTTGATGGAGCGGCATACAGGGAAGCTGTACTTACATGTATCGATCAGCTTAAAGATGTCGAATACGATGTGATCATCGGACCAGAAGCCAGAGGATTCTTGCTCGGAGCACCTATGTCAGTAATAACTCAAAAGGGTTTTATACCGGTTAGAAAGCCTGGAAAATTGCCAGCTGAGACCATTCAACATGAATATGTCCTCGAGTATGGCACCGATATTTTAGAGATTCATAGAGACGCCATAAAACCGGGGGCAAAAGTACTGGTTGTGGACGACTTGCTCGCTACAGGCGGAACAGCCAAAGCTGTGTGTGAACTCGTTGAAAAATTGGGTGGTGTGGTAGCCGGACTCGCATTTCTCATCGAACTGGACTTCCTTGATGGAAGAAAAGTACTTGAAAAGTACGATGTATTTTCAGTAGTCTCATATGAGTCTTAAAAAACAGTTGTAATGCCTCTGATAAATCTGTAAAATAAATGTAAAGTAGTCCGTTCAAATATTTTGGACGGACTATTATTAATACGTAGAAAGTTGTAGATGGTGTGGTTATGAACTTAGAAGGATATTTGTCAAAAGTAAAAAAATATGCGCCATATGTGAACCTTGATCAAATTGCCAAGGCTTATGAGTTTGGCGACAAGGCACATACGGGACAGCTGAGAAAAGACGGAACGCCTTTCTTCAACCACCCAGCCAGTGTGTCTTTGATTCTTGCGGAACTTGAGATGGATGAAGAAACCATTATCGCCGCACTTTTACACGATACAGTGGAAGATACGGATGTTACTTTACAGGAAGTCAAAAAGCTATTTGGAGAAGAAGTTGCCACCTTGGTGGACGGCGTTACCAAACTTGCCGTCATCAACTATGAAACCAAGCAGGAACAACAAGTTGAGAACCTTAGAAAAATGTTTTTGGCCATGTCTGGGGACATCAGAGTCATTTTGATCAAACTTGCTGACAGACTTCACAATATCAGAACACTTGGTGCGATGACACCGGAAAAGCAGAAGGAAAAAGCAGAAGAAACACTAGAGATATTCGCACCGATCGCGCACCGTCTAGGTATCTCCAAAATCAAATGGGAACTGGAAGATCTTAGTTTAAAACATTTGGATCCTGAAGGCTACCGCGAACTTGTCAGAAAAGTGGACAGAAAACGTACAGAGCGCGAATCTATAATCAACGATTATATCCATCAAATCAGGAAGTCTTTGACTGACCTGAATTTGAAGTTCGAAATATATGGAAGACCGAAGAATTTTTATAGTATATATAAGAAAATGAAGTATGGACACAAAGAATTCGATGAGATCTACGATCTTACCGCTATTCGAATTGTGTGTGAGGACATAAAGGATTGTTATAGTGCTCTTGGAGCCGTACACACACTTTGGAAGCCGATTCCTGGTCGATTCAAGGATTATATCGCCATGCCAAAACCCAATCTATACCAGTCCCTGCATACGACGCTCATGGGCAATGGTGAACCTTTTGAGATTCAAATCAGAACCAGAGAAATGCATGAAATCGCTGAATTCGGTATCGCTGCTCACTGGAAGTATAAAGAAGGTTCTAAAAAATCACATAATGAGATGGAACAAAAGATTTCATCATTTAGACAAATGATGGAATGGCAAAGTGACCTCAAAGATCCAAGTGAATTCATGAATTCACTTAAATTGGACCTTTTCAATACAGAAGTTTTCGTGTTCTCACCAAAGGGTGAGGTTGTGGATTTGCCAGTTGGCTCCACACCAGTAGATTTTGCTTACAAAATCCACTCCGAAGTCGGAAACAAATGCGTTGGAGCAAAAGTCAACGGAAGAATCGTTCCACTCAATTACCAGCTTCAAAATGGTCAACGCATTGAAATCATGACGGCAAAGAACTCAAATGGACCATCAAGAGACTGGCTCAAGTTTGTAAAGAGCACCCAAGCCAAACAAAAGATCAAACAATGGTTTAAGAAAGAACGTCGAGAAGAAAATGTTGAAAATGGAAGAGACATCATAGTCGGTGAACTCAGAAAGCAGAATTTACCGGTTAAAGCGGTTCTCAATGAAGATTATCTTGACCAGATTTTAAGAAGACTCAGTCTAAAAAATATTGATGATATGTATAACGCAATCGGTTATGGTGGTATACTCACCAGTCAGGTTGTTCCAAAGATCAAAGAAAAGTATTTTAAAGAACAAAGGGATGAGCAAGCCAAAAACAAACCAATCGCCGAACGAGTTGAAGAGATGCCCAAGAAGAAAGTTGTCAAACGAAATGAGACGGGCATAGTCGTCAAAGGCATTGATGACATATTGGTGCGATTCGCAAAATGTTGTTCTCCGGTTCCCGGTGATGATATTATCGGATATGTGACAAGAGGCCGTGGAGTGACGATTCACAGAAGCGACTGTGAGAACTTCGAGAAAACAGATGACTCTGAAAACAGATACATCGAAGTGGCTTGGGCTGACAATAACGCATCTTCGTACACAACCAGTGTTCAGGTCGTTTCATCAGACCGAAAAGGACTTCTCTCAGAAATCACGATTCTTATGCAAGACATGGATATGATGATGACAGGAATCAATGCAAAAATTGATAAAAACGGTATTGCAATAGTGAATATCTCAATTGAGATTTCAGACATTGAAGAATTGAATAAACTTATGCGTAAATTGAAAGCGCTTGAGGAAGTCATAGAAGTCAAGCGTGTGAGTTCTTAAGTGGGAGGCGAAGGTGAGAGCAGTAATACAACGGGTTAACCGCTCTTCTGTCATAGTGGACAGCAAAGTGGTCGGCGAAATCGGAAAAGGACTCAATGTCCTACTTGGTGTTGAAGAAGGCGATTCTGAAAAGGACGTCACATATATGGTTGAAAAAATTGTCAATTTGAGAATTTTTGAAGATGATCAAGAAAAAATGAACTTATCTTTGTTGGACGTGAAAGGTGAAATGCTTTGCATATCCCAATTTACGCTGATGGGAGATTGTAGAAAAGGCAGACGACCTAGTTTTAGCAGTGCGGCCAGACCGGATGAAGCCAATGCATTGTATGAAAAATTTGTGCAGGCAGTTGGAGATGCGGGGATCAAGGTTGAGACTGGAACGTTCCAGGCACATATGATTGTCGATATCGAGAACGATGGTCCGGTAACTATGCTCGTGGACAGCAAAAGAGGGTTTTAGTAGAATATAGGAGGCACCAATGTTACTTGAAAAAATTGCAGTGGGATCATATGCTGCAAATTGTTATATCCTCGGTGATGAGGGTTCAAAGGAAGCTATAGTTGTTGATCCCGGCGCTGAGGCAGATAGAATATTTAAAAAAATCACCGACAAATCACTTGTTGTCAAATATATAGTGCTCACTCATGGTCATGGAGATCATATCGGTGCTGTTGAAGCACTTAAAACTATGACCGGTGCGCAGGTTCTGATTCATCATGATGATGCGTATATGCTTGAAGATCCCAGTAAGAATTTCACGAGTTCCATTCATGGCAATTCAATCGCTTTTAAAGCGGATCGAACTATCGGAGACGGTGATGTCATTCAAATTGGTAAAATCAAGATCAAAGTTTTGCACACACCTGGTCATACTTATGGTGGTATATGCCTATATGTTCCAAGTGAAAAAATTGTCATCACTGGTGACACTTTGTTTTATGGATCGGTTGGACGTTCTGACCTCGAAGGAGGAGATCACAAGCAAATGATCAGTGGAATCATAAAGCAATTGATGAAACTGGAGGATGAAGTGATTGTTTACCCTGGACATGGCGCAAGCACTTCCATTGGGTTTGAACGCAGAAAAAATCCGTTCATCCAAGGATAGGAGAAGCCATGATTGTATATGAACATGGGAACACCTTGAATTACGAATTGAAACTGATTCTGGAATTGTTTTTACCTCAATCTCAAATTCAGTACACTGAGGATAAAGACAATTTTCATAATGCCGTCACCGGCGGAGCTTTCGGACTGACCGTAGAAACAGATAAAGAAGTGACGGTTATAAGTTCTATTGAGGCGTTTTCAGCTAAGGTTCTTGAAGAGAGGACCTTATTTGCGTTGGAGGACTCGCCAAAAAACCAGTTCAAGAAACATATTTACCAGTTGATGTCACAGTCTTTTGAATCACTCAGCAAATGGGGGACCCTTGTCGGTATAAGACCGGTAAAAATCGTCCATGAACTTTTGGATAAAAATGTTCAACTTCATGAGATCAAACCAATGATTGCTGAGGAATATCTGGTGTCACCCGAAAAAATCGATCTGTTGATTGAAACAGCTCTAAGGGAAAGACCGCACCTTTATCCTCATAACCCCGATTTGATTTCACTATATATCTGCATTCCGTTTTGCCCGACGAGATGCTTATATTGTTCATTCCCTTCAAACGATCTACAAAAAAAAGGCAAACTTCTACCAATTTATTTGGATAAACTGATTGAAGAACTTGATTTCGCAGTGGGAGAATTGAAAAGAAACGGTAAGACCATTGATTGTGTCTATGTAGGAGGCGGAACCCCGACTTCACTGGATGAAGATCAACTGGAGCGTCTTTTAAGCCGAATCGGTGAGCATGTGAATATAGATGAAATCAAGGAATTTACAGTGGAAGCGGGAAGACCGGATACGATTACACTGAAAAAACTGGAAATCATGAAAAGTTATGGCGTGGACCGGATCTGCATCAATCCTCAGACTATGAACGACCAAACTTTGATTACAATAGGTAGAGACCACGGAGCGGATCAAATTACCGATGTGATGCGACTCGCGAGAAGTGTGGGATTCAAGACCATCAATATGGATTTGATCATGGGACTTCCAGGTGAAACCGTGGATGATGCTGAAAAAACGGTGGAGAGCATCATCAAAATGGCCCCTGAGAATATAACGGTTCATACTCTGGCAGTCAAGCGTGCATCTGCACTCAACGAGTCACGAGAAAGTGTGGAACTGGCTCATGACTCAACGGTTGAAGCCATGCTTGTGCGTTGTGACGCAAGACTCAGAGCGGTAGGGCATACGCCTTATTACATGTACAGACAAAAGAAGATGATCGGTCATCTTGAAAACATTGGATATGCGCTAAAAGGACACTCGTCCCTTTACAATATGAGAATCATGGAAGAAAAACATACCATCATCGCACTTGGAGCGGGAGCTGTTTCAAAACTCTGTTATCCTGAAGAAAACAGACATGAAAGAGTAGCCAATTTCAAGGGTCTTGAAGATTATATCAATCGTTTTGAAGAAGTTCTGGAAAAGAAGAAAGTAATCAATTCATTATAATTAAGTTGGAGGCCAAAATGGGAGAAGCATTAAACGGATTAAAGCGGACGCATTACTGCGGAGAGATGAAAGAAACACATATCGATGAGCAAGTGACACTTATGGGGTGGGTTCAAAAAAGAAGAAACCTCGGTGGCTTGATTTTTGTGGATTTACGCGATCGTACAGGAATTTGCCAAATTGTTTTTGATACAGCTGTTTCAGAAACTGCTTTTGAGAAAGCCAATGGCGTTAGGGGTGAGTATGTCATAGCGATCACCGGAACTGTGAAAATGAGAGAATCCATCAACGCGAACATCCCTACGGGAACGGTTGAAATTTTTGCCGATAGCATCAAAATTTTGTGTGAGGCGGATGTGCCACCGATTCATATCGATGACAACGACGAAGCCAACGAACGCCTCAGACTGAAATATCGTTATTTGGATCTCAGAAAACCCAAAATGCAAAAGAATCTTATGATCAGACATCAAATCGCATCTTCAGCACGTCGTTTCTTTGATAGCAACGGATTTGTGGAAGTTGAGACACCTGTGCTCACCAAACCGACACCTGAAGGTGCAAGGGACTATTTGGTACCAAGTAGGGTCAATCCAAACAAATTCTACGCATTGCCACAATCACCACAACTTTTCAAACAGTTGTTGATGGTTTCTGGAATGGACAGATATTACCAAATCACCAAATGTTTCAGGGATGAGGATCTTAGAGCTGACAGACAGCCTGAGTTCACACAAATCGATATTGAAATGTCTTTTGTGGATGAAGACGATGTCATGGCCATCAATGAGAAGATGCTTGCAAATATGTTCAAAGAAGTTGCCGGACTGGATATTCAGACACCATTCCTCAGATTGTCTTATAATGAAGCCATGACCAGATATGGTTCCGACAAACCGGATACGCGTTTCGGATTTGAACTCAAATCACTCAATGAAGTGCTCAGTGCATCCGAGTTCAAGGTGTTCAGTGGAGCGATTGCTTCTGGTGGTGATGTCAGAGGTATCAACATCAATGGATATGGAGACCGTTTTTCTAGAAAAGATATCAGTAAACTTGAAGATTTCTGTAAATCTTATGGTGCCAAAGGCCTTGCCTGGGTAAAAATACAAGAGGAAGAAGTTTCCTCGCCAATTGCCAAATTCCTTACCGATGCGGAAATGAAAGGGATCATTGATACATTTGAAGCTAAACCAGGTGACCTGATTCTTATGGTCGCTGACAAACCTTCGGTGGTATTTGACTCTCTTGGAGCGCTTCGATCGGAAATTGCACGACAACTTGAGATTTTAGATCCAAAGGTATACAATTTCCTATGGGTAACTGATTTTCCACTCTTTGAATATGATGAGGATGAAGATCGCTTTTTTGCAAAACACCACCCATTCACGTCTCCAAAAGATGAGGATGTCGCAATATTGAATTCAGATCAAGGTGCATGTCGCGCAAAGGCATATGACATCGTCCTTAACGGGTATGAAATCGGCGGAGGATCTATCAGAATCCATGATTCGAAGGTTCAGGAAAGTATGTTCCAGGCACTTGGATTCACTGAAGAAGAAGCGAGAGAAAAATTTGGCTTCTTCATTGATGCGTTCAAATTTGGCGCACCTCCTCATGGCGGTATCGCATATGGCCTCGATAGAATTGTCATGCTCATGGTAGGAACCGATAACATCAGAGACGTCATAGCGTTTCCAAAGACACAAGATGCAAAATGTTTGATGACCAATGCGCCAAGTGTGGCAGAGGACAAACAACTAGATGAGCTTTATGTCAGCATAAAGCCTTTTGAGAAATAGAAAGGAGTCAATATGGATAGAACAGGAGTAGTGGTGGGAGAAATGGGTGCGTACTCAAAAGTTAAACTGTTGAGACATACGGCTTGTGGGAACTGCGGCGCTTGTCAACTCGGAGATGACCAAAAGGATGTCCATTTGGTGGCAAAAAACGACGTACACGCTCATGTTGGGGATATGGTTGAAGTGGCTATGGCTACTGACAGCGTTCTCAGTGCGGCATTTATAATGTATGTCATCCCTTTGATCGCACTTTTCGCGGGATTGACGGCAGGATATTTTCTATTCCAGTCTTCACCTAACTCAGAAATGTTTTCAGGACTGCTCGGTCTCGTTTTAATGGTAATGGCATTTTTCGTCATCAAAATGAACGACAAGCATTTTATGAAAAGTGAGAAGTATACGGCACAAATCATGAAGATCCTTCAAACGGAACACGAAGGCATCATACCATTACAATAGTGAAATAGGGGGAACACATGCATCTGGATTCTATACTTTTATTGGCCAGCAAAGGCATACTGGATACAATTGAAGAAGGTGTTCATATCGTCGATCGTGCTGGTATTACGATTCTTTACAATAAAGCGATAGAAACCATTGAAGGTCTCCCCCAAAATCAAGTGATTGGGAAACATCTGCTCGATATCTTTCCGGATTGGACCAAGGAAAACAGCACACTTTTGACTGTGCTCAATACTGGAGAGCCCATATACAACCGTGAACAGAGTTATCTCAATTTCAAAGGCAAACGCATTCGCACAGTCAATACGACCATTCCAATTTTTGACGGAAATCAGCTTGTTGGAGCGGTGGAAGTGTCAAGAAATATGACGACGGTCACCGATATGACCAAACAAATCATAGAACTTCAGCAAAAGTTGATCAAACCGGTCAAAAGACAGAAGGGTATCAAACAATATCATTTTGATCAGTTGATCGGTAAGAACCATAAATATCTGGAAGCGATCAAGATTGCCAAACGTGCCTCAAAATCCAGCTCTAGTGTCTTGATTTATGGTGACACTGGAACTGGTAAAGAACTGTTCTCACAGAGCATTCATTTTGCCAGTGATCGTGCAAACATGCCATTCATCGCACAGAACTGCGCCGCAATCCCAGAAAATTTACTTGAGGGGCTCTTGTTTGGCACATCTAAAGGCTCTTTTACAGGAGCTGAAGACCGTCCTGGATTATTTGAACAAGCTGAAGGCGGGACACTGCTGCTCGATGAGATCAACAGTATGAGTCAGACACTTCAAGCTAAAATCCTCAGGGTGCTCCAGGAAAACTATGTCAGAAGAGTCGGCGGCAACAAAGATATTCCAATCAATGTAAGAATCATAGCAGCCACCAACGAAGAACCGGAGACACTTATTGAAAAAGGTCAGTTCAGAAAAGACCTCTTTTATAGATTGAATGTCATCAATATCAGAATTCCAAGTTTGAATGAACGTGTGGATGACATACCGATTCTCGTTGATTTTTTCATACGTGAATATAATGAAAAGATGAAAAAAGATGTCTGGATGGTTTCCGATGAGATTATGGAGGCGTTCAAACGCTACAACTGGGCAGGGAACATCCGCGAACTCAAGAACTTCATAGAATCCGCCATGAATCTGGTCACAGACGATCATGTCATAGGTAAGGAACACATGCCATCACATGTCTCGGAAGTGCTTATGAAGAAAGAGCGGTATATTCCGACACAGACGACAACGGTTGACGATCTCAACAAACATCTTGAATCCATTGAAAAAGACATCATCGATAAAACACTGAAGCAGTACAATAACAATATCAGCAAGGCAGCTGAGCATCTCAAGGTTTCAAGACAGAATCTGCAGTATAAAATAAAAAAATATTATGAATAATCGAAACCTCCACTCTACAAGGGTGGAGGTTTTACTCATATATAATGGCGGGTTAACATGAAACTAACATGGGTATGTTATCATTCTATCGAAGGAGTTGAGAATATGCTTGTAATGACCGCGCCAATCATTGATCGCAGGGCTGTATTGTTTCATAAAATCCTCATCGAGGAGAGCGTAACCACTTACTATCAGCCAATAGTCAGTTTGAAAACAGGTGCCGTGATGGGCTATGAAGCGCTATCAAGAGGGCCACAAAACACTGAATTTTATTCGCCTACAGAAATGATCAAAGCCGCTCATGACTATGGTAAGCTATGGGAACTGGAAATGCTATTTAGACAGAAAGCACTGGAACGGGCAGTTGAGATCAGTCCAGAGAAATATCTGTTTATCAACGTCGATCCGGACATTATCAAGGACGATAATTTTAAAACTGGTCTTACCAAAGAGTGTTTAAATGCTATTGGAATCTCAGAAAAAGCAATTGTGTTTGAGATAACAGAAAGGACTTCCATAAATGACTATGTATCCTTTCAAGTTGTGTTGGACCACTACAGAAATCAGGGGTACAAGATTGCCATCGACGATGTGGGATCCGGCTATTCTGGACTCAAGACCATCAACGAAGTGCGTCCGGATTTCATCAAGATCGATATGGATCTCATAAGAAATATTGATAAAGACGCATTTAAACAAGCACTGCTCAAAGCATTTGTCGATACAGCCATCAAGACAAATATTAAACTGATTGCAGAGGGCATTGAAACAAAAGAAGAACTCAAAACACTCATTTTACTAGGGGTTCATGCTGGACAGGGCTATTATCTTCAAAAACCGTCGCCAAAGTTTGAGGATCTTGAACTTGCAGTGATCAAGCGCATTGAGGACTATAATAAGATTTCCACCAACCTAAACGCATATGCCCAGGATTATCATTACATCTCGAACCTTGTGAACAGCCACAAACACTGCACATTTGAATCCATGATTGAAGCTCAGACCGTCAAACAACATCTCGAAAAAGAGAATTTGAACAGTGCTTGTATCTGCGAACACGATTATCCAGTCGGATTGGTCATGAAGCATAACATAGACTCTAAACTGTCAGGACGCTATGGCTATTCGCTCTATTCAAATCGGCCGGTCTCAAAAATCATGAATACTACTCCCTTGATGGTCGATTCCTATACCCCTATAAGCGTAGTTGCCAAGCGTGCCATGGAACGTTCAGATGAAGAACTTTTTGATGATATCATAGTGACTAAGGCATCGAAATATCTTGGAATTGTCTCTATGAAAAAAATATTTGAATATACGCTTATGTTTGAGAAAAATAATGCCAAGGAACACAATCCCCTTTCAGGACTCCCTGGTAATCCAATCATAAAGCGGGTCATGTCGGATCTTGTAACATACAAGAACAACTCCTGTATCTGCTATCTGGATATCAATGACTTTAAAATATACAATGATGTCTATGGTTTTGAAAGCGGTGATAATATGATCCGGTTTTTGGCGCAGCTCATACAGGATGTCGTAAAAAAGATATTTCCATTTTCTAGTTTCATCGGTCATGTGGGTGGCGATGATTTCATCATGATCATCGATGGCGAGACGAAGGAGTATCATCAGGTGCTTCAAAACATCCTGGATGAATTTGAAAGAAATAAAATCTTTCTTTTTTCCGACAAGCATATCATGAACAATAAGATTGTTTCAGAAGATAGATTTGGTGTGATGAGGGAATTTCCCCTCACAAAGCTTTCAATTGCCGGAATAGCTGGAGATTTGTCGAAATATAGAACTTCTGAAGCTTTAAGTGAAGCTTTGGCTGCGCTTAAAAAAGAAATTAAACAGAATTCAGAGAGCAGTTTTAAAATAATAATGAAATGAGGTGCAAGAAAATTTGCACTTAATGCTAAAAAGCAAAATATTTTGCATAAAAAGTGCAAATTATTTTGCTTTTTACTTTGCAGACAATTCTAAATATTCAGATTATTCATTGTATGGATATTTGTACATTGTGTTTTTGGAACTGGTTGAGCGCTTTTGTCTCGAAATGTATTCAGTTGGCATGAGTCTTGCGTATATAACCATATAACAATGAAATATTAAAATGGAGGTTTTCAGTATGAGAAAAGAAACTGTAAAAGTGGCAATATGGGGCTTCGGCGCAATGGGAAGCGGAATGGCAAAGATGCTTTTGACGAAACAAGGTGTTGAAATCGTTGGTGTTTGTGATAGAAATCCGAGCAGAGTAGGAAAAGATATCCATGAACTTTTAGGAGTTGAGCGTGGAGACCGTAAACCTGTAATCGTAAATCCTGAAATCGACGAAGTGATCAGCGAAGGTTCTTGTGATGTTTGCCTTTGTGCCACTGATTCGTTCACTGAAAAAGCATTCCCTAGACTCAAGCACGTTCTTGAAAAGAAAATCAATGTCATTTCCACAGCAGAAGAAATGGCTTATCCTAAAGCACAAAATCCGGAACTTGCAGCTGAGCTGGATAAAATCGCAAAAGAAAATGGCGTATCCATCTTAGGAACAGGCATCAACCCAGGACTAATCATGGACCTTCTTGTAGTTGTACTCACTGGTTGTATGACTGATGTGACACATGTAGAAGCAAAGCGAGTCAATAGCTTATCACCATTTGGTCATGCTGTAATGGAAGAGCAAGGCGTTGGAATCACTGTCGATGAGTTCAACAAGGGCGTAGAAGATGGTACACTTGCAGGTCACGTTGGATTTGCAGAGTCCATTAATATGATCGCTGATGCTATCGGTTGGAAAGTAGACGGAATCAAGACTCAAATGGCACCTATCGTAACAACAGTAGACAGACAAGCACCACACGGCTTTGCTGCTGCTGGAAATGTCGCTGGCGTAAGCATGACTGGTCAAGGTTATGTTGACGGTGAAGTGAAAATCGACATGATTCACCCACAACAGATCGAGCCAGAAATGGAAGGCACATACACTGGGGATTACATCACACTTAAAGGCACACCTGAAGTCAACATGACGATCAAGCCTGAAGTTGAAGGTGGACTCGGAACAATCGCAATGTGTGTCAACATGATTCCACAAATCATCAACTCAGAACCAGGTCTCAAGACTATGCTCGATTTACCAGTACCAAGAGCAATCATGGGCGATATGAGAAACTGGATCAAAGCATAAACGAAAGAGGTGTTTGAATGAACGCTAAAAAAGGCGAATGGGTAAAAATTTACAGAGTAATTTTGAAGCCTGAGGAAAGAGCTCCCCAGGTGCCTGACGATACAAAACTTGTACCACTGGAAATGTGGGTCAAAGGGTTTATAACCGCTGATGCAGAGCTTGGAGATATCGTTGAGGTCAAGACGATTACAGGTAGAATGGAAAGTGGCAAACTCGTGGAAATCAATCCGACTTATACACATTCTTTTGGTAATTTCGTACCTGAATTGTTACAAATAGGATTGGATCTTAAAGAAATTCTGTTTGGAGGTGATTCGGTTGAAAGATAATTCATATAATGCGGTGATGAGCCGAAAAAATGAGATCATGAAAAATGCCATAGGCATTGATTATTCCACTTTTGAGAACGAAGGCATCAGCTTCGAATATGAGCGTATGATGCGAGAAACCGGATACACTCTTGAAGAAATGCAAAAGATTCAAGGAGAGACTGGCGTTGGAAACACCCCAATCTTTGAACTCAGAAATATGACAGCGCTCGCTAGAAAATATTCTGAACCTGGAAAAGGTGCGAGAATATTCATAAAAGATGAAGGCGGAAATCCATCCGGAAGTTTTAAGGCAAGACGTGCGGCAAATGCAGTATATCATGCCAAAAAACTCGGCTACAAAGGTGTCATCGCGGCAACCAGCGGTAACTATGGAGCAGCTGTGGCATCCCAAGCGGCAATGCAAGGCCTCAAATGCATAATCGTACAGGAAACGTATGATTCAAAAGGCATGGGACAACCTGAAATTGTTGAAAAAGCGAGAAAATGTGAAGCTTATGGCGCTGAAGTCATGCAACTCTCAGTTGGTCCAGAACTCTTCTATGAGTTCTTGTTGTTGCTCGAGGAGACTGGATACTTCAATGCGTCACTCTATACACCATTCGGTATCGCAGGTGTTGAAACCCTCGGTTATGAGCTTTCAATGCAAATGCGTGAAAAATATGGTAAGGACCCGGATGTAGTGGTTTGTACCAATGCAGGCGGTGGTAACCTTACTGGTACAGCGAGAGGTCTCATCAAAGCTGGAGCCACTGACACTCAAGTTGTCGCAGCATCAGTTGATCTTTCCGGACTTCACATGGCAAGCGATAGCCAATTCAATCGCAAGTCGTTCACAACTGGTCATACAGGTTTTGGCATACCGTTTTCAACCTATCCGGACCGTTCAGATGTACCGAGATCGGCTGCTCGTCCAATGAGATATATGGACAGATATGTCACTGTGACACAAGGTGAAGTATTCTATATGACTGAAGCACTGGCACAAATTGAAGGACTTGAAAGAGGACCGGCTGGAAACACAGCACTTGCAGCGGCTTTCAGTATTGCAAGAGAAATGGACCAAGATCAGATGATCATTGTTCAAGAGACTGAGTATACCGGAGCAGGCAAACATATTCAACCACAATTGTCATTTGCAAGAGACAATGGTATTGAAATATTCTTCGGTAATCCGGTGGATCAAGTGCCGGGAGTAAACATTATTCTACCAAAGACACCAGATCTCATAAAAGCAATTGATTTAGATATGACGAAAACCAGAAAATCTGTCGTAAAGAATGCGATCAACGCCGATCAGGCAACTCGTGTCAACGAACAAGATATACAGTTTCTAGTTGCAGAGACAAAGACAGATAGAACATTTGTAACAGAAACACTTAAGGAACTCGGAATAGAATTTTAATGCGGATAAAATTAAGGAGGATCAATTCATGAAAGGTTTTTTAAAGAGAGACGACGACTTCGCGGAAAGACGTCAACACCTTGCTGATCTAACGGATGAGCAATTGAAAGAAAAGTTCTGGAGTTTGGTGGAAGAAATCGTGGATCCACTTATGGAACTTGCAGAAAAGAACACCTCACCTGCCATCGAGCGTTCTGTACTACTCAGAATGGGTTTCTCAAGCCTTGAAGCAAAACCACTTGTTGATGGTGCTGCGGATAGAGGACTTGTGGGTCATGGCGTTGGGCACGTTGTTTACAGAATTGCGAAAGAGAAGAACCTCGACATCAGAACTGCTGGTCTCGAACTTATCGAAGGCAAGCACTGGGACGACGCTGTGGCAATCTTTAAGGGAGGTGCAAAATAATGCTGGATATCAATAAGAAAATTGACGTGAAAGAAATCCTTAAGGATTTGGAAAATTATAGACCAACGAGACGTGGATGGACTTGGAGAGAGAAAAGTGACAAGCAGGTTTATGGTCCTTTTGAATATACAGATATGTCCACACCTCTTAAAAACTACATCGGTATTCCTGCAGCTCAATACTTTGGCAATATCGATCCACAACCAAACAATACAATCACTACTGAAATCGCATCTGGTCGTTTCGAAGACGATATAAGAAGAATGAGAATGGCAGCATGGCACGGAGCGGATCATATCATGGTAATCCGTACTGCTGGACAATCCCATTTTGATGGTTTGATCGAAGGTACTCCACAAGGTATCGGCGGTGTTCCAATTTCAAGAAAGCAAGTTAGAGCACACAGAAAAGCGCTTGACCTGATCGAAGATGAAGTTGGCAGACCAATCAATTACCACTCATATGTATCAGGAGTAGCAGGTCCTGACGTAGCTGTAATGCTCGCTGAAGAAGGCGTAAACGGAGCTCACCAGGATCCTCAATACAATGTGCTTTACAGAAACATCAACATGGTGCGTTCTTTTGTCGATGCGGCAGAGTCTAAAAAAGTCA
>JAIOSU010000217.1 GCA_021107455.1 Clostridiales bacterium
GATAGGAGAGTACCGGTGCTGATACCAGCTGAAGCTTATGATGCATATGAAATCTACTCAGAAAGAATAGAAGGTGCGAGTTTAAGATTGTCCGATCCAGTTTCCATATTGTTTGAATCAGGAAAAACAGGTGAAGTGGATTACAAAAGATATGGTGGTGAATCGCAGCCTGATGATGAGAATTTAGTGGTGCTGCTTAATTGTTCTGATTCAGTCAGTTATAATTTCAAGAGTGATTTTGATAGGATCATTGCAAAAATTCATTGTGATGGGGATGGGATCCTCAAAATTGTAATTCATAATAAAATCTATACCAAACGAGTATTTGGAGCAAAGATATTCTCATTGGAATTTGATTTAAAGCCAAATATAATTGGGACAATCAAAATAAGCTGCACTTTTGGTTCGATCAAATTGGATACTATTCAATTAAACAATATTTGAGATTCAATCTGATTGGTTTAGGGTATCTACTCATTAACCAACAGAGGAGGATATCATATGGCAAGTGTTCACGTTAACCAACCCGCACCGGATTTCACATTAAATGATTTCGATGGCAAACCATTCAAACTGTCGGATTTCAAGAACGATAAACATGTTTTATTGGTCCTGAACAGAGGTTTTGTTTGACCTTTCTGCCAGAGGCATATGATGCAGTTGCATCAAGATTATGAGTCATTCATTAAAAGAGATACCATCATTGTTGCCGTAGGTCCTGAAAATGCAAAGAGTTTTAAGGACTATTGGTCAAAAAACCAACTTTCTTTTTATGGTTTGCCTGATGAGAATCTTTCAGTCTTAAAGCTATATGGCCAAAAGGTTAATTTGTTCAAACTGGGAAGAATGCCCGCACAGATGATTATTGATAAAGAGGGCATGCTGAGATTTGTGCATTATGGTCATTCCATGCAAGACATTCCAGATAATAATGAACTGTTCGGATTATTGGATGAACTTTAAAATAAAAGCAGTTTCTTTCGAAAGTTTTCGGAGAAACTGTTTTTTTGTTACAGTTTTACGATTTAATCAAAAATTAACTTATTATTCTGAATTATTTGTTACAATAAAAAAGAGAAAAATATGCGAGTACAATCGTTGGGGGGTAATTTTGTGAGTATGGAATGGTATGACATGGCAAAATATACAGTTGAAGGTGTTTCAGGAGAAACTATTTTTGAAAGAAAACTCTCAAAGATGCTTGAAAAGTATGATGAAGTTCTGGATGCGGGATGTGGTCATGGTGAATTTACACTCAAAATGAGAAGACACGCCAATCGCATCATAGGCATAGACAATTCACTAGAGATGATTAAGATTGCCAACAAACTCAAAGCAGATGTGAAGGCGCAGCGTGTTGAGTTTTTACACTATAGCACTAAAGAATCTTTACCTTTCAAAGATCAGCAATTTGACCTGATCTATTCAAGAAGGGGACCGACTTCAATCATCCATCAGAATCGGATTCTCAAACCCGGTGGTGTGATCTTTGGAATCCATTCATCTAATATGGATGAACTTGAGGACAAGCTCATAGATCAAGGATTTACTGAAATTGAATTCGATGTATATGATAGTGCTTTTCTTGTTTTTCCTGACAAAGATGAATTCGCAAAATATCTTTCAGCATCACATGGAAATCCAGATTACACATCTCCTGAGAATAGAATGAAATTTGAAGAATTGACAGCTATGCATACAGTCGGAGATAAGATAAAATATAAAGAATGGCGTTATATATGGAAAGCAAAACGGAGGTAAATAATGGATCGATGTCCAAATTGCAAAGAGAAAAACATTAGTCTTGGCACAAAAATTATGGCGGGTCCCACTCGGACCATATTATGCACCAAATGTGGAGCGCTTTTGACAGTTCCGTGGTATTCTATGCTTTTGACTGTTATCATGATTGGATTGATCGTATGGTTTTCAAAGGCACTTACCATTGATATGTATATGCTTAGTTCGATGATTGTCATCGTAGCGTATGTATTTATAAAATATAAGCTTGTGCCACTCAAAATCAGAAAAAAGCATTAAGTTTGGGCTCAACTCCAATTAAGAGCTGAGCTTCTTAGAAATAAATTATGTGAGGTCTTGAAATGCTAGATAAAACTATTCCATACTTCAACATTGTCATGCGCAGAATGGGGAGAAAACCAGTACCGCACATTAGCTTACCCAGTGGCTATAGCTATATATATTATAAAAATGGACTCGAAAAGGATTGGGCTGAAATAGTAACGTCTGTAGGAGAATTCGATTCCATTCAAAGTGCACTGGATTATTTTAATGAAAATTACATGTTGGATCCTAAAGAAGTGGAACGGAGAACCCTATTTATACAAACAGACCAAAAGGAGAAGGTTGCCACTATCACATCATGGTGGAATTATACAGGTGTGCAAAGAACACTTGCACTGGAATGGGTTGCGGTAAAACCAGAATATCAAGGACTTTCACTTGGTAAGGCGATTGTATTTCAAGGCGTGAGGCGAATGATTGAAATCGAAGGAGACCGGGATATATACCTCCACACCCAGACATGGAGTTATAGGGCGATAGGCATTTATCTATTGGCGGGATTTGAATTCATGAAAAAAGATACATTCGGAAATTACATCAATGAGTTCGATCGTGCATTACCTTATTTGGAAACTAAAATGTCCAGATATCTTTGTGAACGAATTACATAATTTTCAATATAATGCTATACTTGACATTAAAGGAGCTCATAACATGAAAGAATCAAAACTTTACAAGAAAACCGAAGACTGTTCCATACGAATGGACATTTATTATCAGGTTCAGAATGCGCCTGTCATTGTCTATATTCATGGTGGAGCTTTGATTTTCGGATCACGCAGAGATATAACAGAAGCTCAGGTGGAATACTTTAAAACGGCTGGGTATAATGTGATATCCGTCGATTATAGATTGGCTCCGGAAACAAAACTGGATGAAATCATCAAAGATTTAAAAGATGCGATGGTTTGGATCAAAACAAGAACTTCCGAGTGGTATGATATGGATACCGAACGAATTATTCTCATGGGAAGTTCAGCGGGTGGATATTTAAGTTTGCTTCTCGGTACAATGTCCGATGTAAAACCAATTGGTATTATTTCATTATATGGTTACGGCGATATTCTTGGTGAGTGGTATTCAACTCCGAGCCAATTCTATCTTGAGAAGAAGTTGGTGGATTTGAAAACCGCTCAGCAATTTGTAGGCAAATACGGCACTACAGACGGGTCTTCTGACAGATTCATGTATTATCTATATTGTCGTCAACATGGCAACTGGGTGGAAAAAATTAGTGGATTAAATAGAGTTCAAGATATAAATGCTCTTAAAACATTGAATCCGATCGACAATGTTGATGCAAGTTTTCCACCTACAATTTTTATTCATGGTGACAAGGACACAGATGTTCCTTATGAACAATCGGTGTTGATGCATAAACGGTTGAAATCACTAGGAGTGAAAACTGAACTTGTCACAATATCAGGAGCCGATCATGGATTTGACAAAGCGTTTGCCTCAAAAGAAGTACAAGATGTATATGATCAAGCATTAGGATTTATCAGTTCGCTTTAAAAATTTGAGTCAAATGGGAGCTAATATGGAATTTTTGTTAAGAGCAACAGTCGCAAGTGATTTGGAAGTGTTTTTTTTGAACCAACTGGATGAGGAGTCCAATCAAATGGCCGCATTTACATCTGCAGATCCTACTGATAAAAAGGCATATATTGAAAAATGGACAAGGCTTTTGAGTGATGAAACAGTCCATATGAGAACAATCATCTACAATGATGAGATTGCTGGAACTGTCGCAAAGTATGAAATGGATGGGGAATCGGAGATTACTTATTGGATAGGAAAAAGATACTGGGGCAGGGGCGTTGCATCAAAAGCTGTCGAAGCATTCTTGCGTTTAGAGAAGAGCCGTCCAATTTATGGTAGAGTAGCGTTTGACAATACAAAATCCTTACGGGTTTTAGAAAAATCCGGCTTTGTCAAAATTGGTTCTGAACTAAGCTATGCAAATGCACGTGGAACAGAAATCGAAGAATTTATTTATAGACTGAATTGAGTTTACTTAATGTAAAATCAAAATAAAAAAGGTGCGAAAAAATTAAATTTTCGCACCTTTTTTTTATAGGAGTCAATAATTGACACTGATCAGACAAAGCGCATCAGACATTGCCTTATGACCGATATATTTCTCGTGTTTGGTTGTCAAAGCGTTTGAGATTGTATTGACGGGAAGCTGATTGAGTCCAACTTGAATAATTGTCCCTACAATTAGTCGTTCCATGTTCAGAAGAAAACCGTTTGCAGTCATTGTGAAAATGATTTCATGGTCAGTTTCTGTGATGTCCACGGATTTAATTTCTTTAATAGGATTTTTGACTTTTTTATTGGTTGTGAAAGGTGAAAAGTCCGCAACTCCAATCAATTCTTCAGCTGCTTGCTTCATTTTGGGGACATTTAACTTTTGAGCCATGACATTGACTTGTTTTCTTTCAAAAAGTGGACGATTAGGTGCATCAAGCTTCCATAGTCTATATTCATAAGTGATGCTCTCAACCAAGTACTTGCTATGGAACCTCTCATCAACGGGTTCAATACTCAGTACAATGATGTCATCCGGCAGATATTTTTCAAAATATTCGAAAAGACCTGCAGAATCCAATCTGTCATCCATTGCGTTAAAATTCACGATTTGAGCTTTCGCATGAACACCAGCATCGGTATTGACTGCTCCGATCACTTCCACGTGTTGACCATAAAGCTTCTCAAGGATCATCTCCAGTTTACCCTGAATACTTTTTTCAGGTTTATCCTTTTTAGGGGAAAAGCCCATATAATTTCTACCGTCATAGGCAATTTTCATCTTGTAGTTTTGCATAAATTTCTCCTTTGCGACTTTTGTCGATGAATGAATTATACCACATTGTCGCATATTTTTCGTTATTTGATTTTTTCTTCCAGTTCTTTTATGAGTAATTCAAGTTCATCGAGTGATTCTTTAGTTAAGTTGAATTTTTCTGTGATCTCATCCAGCAGTTCCTCGAGACTACCAGCTTCAGCACCTGTAGGCGTGTCGTCCATTTCACCAAATAGTCTCTTGAGTCCGAGTTCGAGAGTCTGTTCCATGATAAATGTATCATTATATACCAAAATGACTCGTTTCATTTCTGGGAGTGAATCCTCATTGTCGGATATGATGTAAATCGGCTCGACGTAAAGCAGTGAATTTTCTATTGGTACTACTATGACATTTCCTCTTAGAACGCTCGAACCCTGTTGCCCCCATAGTGTGAATTGTGGGGAAATGACTGAATCCTGATCGATTCGAGACTCAATCATAATTGGACCTTGTATGGTCTTATCTTTAGGGAATCTGTATAAGAACACTTTTCCATAGTTTGGTTCATCATTTCTTGCAACAAGTAGGGAAGTCATATTTGGCTTGCCCTTTGGTGTATATGGAAGAATTAGAGCAAATTCTGCTTTTTCGTCAATTTTGAACATCACGTAATTGGACTGAATGGTTTGGACATCACCCATATATTTTTCGGTGGCAATATCCCAAACGTCCTCGCCATTGTAGAAGACAACCGGATTATCAACATGATATTTCATGAAAACCCTGGATTGAAGATCAAAATAATCTTGAGGGTATCTGGTATGGGCGAGTAGGTCCACCGGAAATTCTGATTTGGGTTCAAAAAGATCCTTATATATGTTTGAATAAGTTGAAATCAGAGGATCATTCTCATCATAGATATAAAATTTGGTAGTACCATCATAAGCGTCTATGACTACTTTGACTGAATTTCGAATGTAGTTCAGAGTTTTTCCGTTAAAATTGAATGTTTGGGAATAAGGGTAAGCCATTGAAGTGGCATATGCATCTATGATCCAGTAGAGTTTCCCATCCTCACCGCTTAAAACGATATAAGGATTAGAGTCATATTCCAAAAATGGTGCTATTTCATTTACTCGATCCAGTATTTTTCTGTTGATTATGATTTTACTTTCAGAATTTATGTTGTTGGATACCAGAAGCTTCATACTTCTTTCTTTAATTGAGAACAATAATTTGTTCATTGTACCGAGCGTGATTCCAGCATCACCTGAATACATGGTCTCGACATTATCTGAGCCACTTGGATAATCAAACTCTTTTTCATCAGTGTTGACTATGATATATTTTTCAGTTTGCTCACCAAAATAAATTTCTGGACGGTTTAAAACCAAATCGGTTGTGGTGATGGGAGGGATGTTTTTAAACAACAGTTCAGGTTGACCTTCATTAGTGACACGATTCACCGGTGACATGACGATTCCATATCCATGTGTGTATTTTAGAAACTGATTGATCCAAGTCATAGCCTTGTTATCTAATTTGTATTGATCAAGTTCTCTTGCTGATATGAAAACTTGAGTATATTCACCATCAATATAATATCGATCAATATCGATATCGTAGAAGTCATAGTAGAGTCTTATGCTTTGTATTTGGTTAAAAGTCTGGTTGAGAGGTCGTTCGTCATTGATTCTTATATTACTTATGGTTTCAGTGTTTCTCTGAATTTTGTCATAATCTAGAGTTTCCTCGTATGGATATTCCACTAAATCCACCTTGTCCAAATTGTAAGCTTTTTGAGTGAACTCAATATTGTTGACGAGGTACTCCCTTTCTTTTGAAATTTCATCGGGCTCGACAACCAACTTTTGTACAAATGACGCCGTTAGACTGAAAATTATGGTTAAGGCAATTATTGCGATTGGTCCTGATGCGAAGTAGAGGAATTTTTTCTTTTTTGAAGCGAAAAACGTAGCGATTGCAGCAAGTATCGCTACAAGAGTATACGCCCTGTATGCCCAAAGAGTTACATTGATATCTGTGTAACCCGCACCAAAAGTAATCCCTCTGTCCGAATAAAGCAAGTCATAGGTTTTTAAAAAGAAATGTGCTCCTATCAGTAAGAACAATAACATGACCAAATATTTAGTTTTGCTCAGTAGACGGACAAAGAATTTTTTGTTGAGATTTCTAGATACAAATTCAGACGGACTTTCTCTTAGTGATTCGTCAGCGATTTTTATCTGATCGCTGAATATTAACTCGATAAAAGTGGTACCTATAAGGACAAAGCCCAAAAATGTTAAAAGGATTTGAATGATTTCCTTCACAAATGGCAAGATAAAGAAGTAAAAACTGATGTCCATGCCAAAAATTGGGTCTACCTTACCAAATGATTCCTGATTGACTAGTTTTAGATAATCAAACCAAATACCACCACTCACAGTAAGGGCAATCAATGCTCCAAGGATGAGGCTTATCGGTGTTATAAATTTTTTATAATTGAAGTTTGACAGATGGTTATAAGATTTATTAAGATGTCTCAAATATACTAATAGAAAACCTCCGAAGAAAATCCAAAGAGGTATGAAAATGTATAATTTTGTCAAAATTCTCACCATAAAAACACTGCTCAAATCAATGGAGTCGAACCATAAATAGTCTGTGATGATATTGACCCCAGGTGATATTAGGATAATAAGCAACAATGGTATCACGATGATCAATTTTATCAGTTGTTTCTTAATGCTTTTCATATGAACCTCCAATCAACATTTGACTACATCTTATATATACCCAATAATCTGAATTCTATATACTCAAGCTTTGAAAGGAGAGATGGTTTATGGCAGTTAAACATGATATTCAAACGAAGGACTTCCTAAAAGATGTTTTTATATGCTCTCTTGGTGCTTATGGCGGCCCTGAAGCTCACTTTGGTGTGTTTATCGATCAAATGGTAACAAAGAAAAAATATCTGACAGAAGAAGAAATGGTGGAGCTCGTCGCTTTGTGTAGTATTTTACCTGGACCTACAAGTACTCAAGCTATTGTCTCAATGGGATATAAGACCGGAGGACCGATGCTTGCTTTCCTGACAATGATTGTTTGGGCACTCCCGGTATTGACCGCAATGACTATTCTTTCATTTTTATATCAGTTTCTGGATATTATGGATGTTTCAAGTGATGGATTAAGATTCATCGGACCTATGGCAGTAGGATTCATCATTGTTGCAACATATAAAATTGGGAAAAAAGTCATTACTGATCGAATGACTTTGCTATTAATGATTTTTGGTGGGGTGACAACTTATTTCATAAAAGCACCCTGGATTTTTCCAGTCGTGTTGATGATCGGTGGTTTTGTGAGCGTTTTTTATTCTGCTGAAGCGGATTTGTGGAATCGAGTGAAGCTTAATCCACCATGGAAATATCTGATTGCATTTTTGAGTTTGGCCATAGGTGGTGTAATTTTGACACTTGTATGGGATAATCGTTTGTTTCATATCTTTGAAAGTTTCTATAGGTTTGGTTACTTGGTGTTTGGTGGGGGTCAAGTGGTTGTTCCAGTCATGTTCAGTGAACTTGTTGAAGTACGTCAATACATGACTGCACAAGAATTTTTGACTGGTTATGGATTGGTTCAAGGATTGCCAGGTCCTATGTTCAGCTTCAGTGCTTATGCTGGAGGTATGGCTACTAGAGGTGGAAGTGTATTCTATCAGGTTTTGGGTTCAATAGTAGGCGGAATTGGTATATTTTTACCCGGACTATTATTGATCTATTTTGTTTATCCGATATGGGAAAATCTGAAGAAGATTCGAGGGATCAAGGTTTCACTCAGAGGAATAAATGCCGTCGCGGGAGGACTTATTGCAGTAGCTGCAGTCGTGTTGATGCAACGTAGTGGGTTTGCTCTTGAAAATCTGATTGTGACGCTTTCAACGATGATCCTTTTAGTCACCAAAAAAATTCCTGCTCCATTCATAGTGGTTCTTGTACTCGCAGCAGGGTTCATCATTTAGTGGCAAGAAAAAAAGCTGTAGTGTTTACAGCTTTTTATTTGGCTCTTCTATGCTTCAACAGCCTGAACATAGACTGCATTTCTACTTTTAGCTTTTGCTTTATATAGTGCATGATCGGCCACTTTTGCAAAATGGTCGAAATCAAACTTAATATCGGATGTCAAACAAGCGACTCCGAAAGTTGCTGTATAGTAGATGGATTCATAACCGCTGATTTCAATGGCGTGCCTGATTGCTTCACATCTGGATTGAATCAAATCGCAAGTCTCATCTTGCATCAGTAAAATGAACTCATCTCCGCCATATCGTCCCAAAAGATCTTCAGGTTTCAAATTGTCTTTAATGGTTTTGGTAAATCTGATGAGCATTTCATCACCGACATCATGACCATAGTCGTCATTCAATAGTTTAAAATGATCGATATCCACCATGACAAGTGCAATCACCTGATCAGAAGATTGATTATTGTCTATGATCTCTTGAGCCATACTCACTATGCTCTGTCGATTCAAGCATCCAGTCAACCCGTCGTAAGTTGCTGCATTGTACAGTTTTTCATCAGATGCCTCTTTAGAGATCAATACCACACCTGAACCGCTTATGATGAGATAGATGTACATGCCAATCATAACTAGGGAATGTCCGATGTGAGGTGTTTCAATGGTATATAGTCTGCTAAAATCAAAAGCTTCCCAAGTTCTATAATAATGCGTCAGAGCCACTAAGAGAAATGAGTACGCTATGACGGATTGAAGGTGTGATTTTTTTTCGTTTTTCAACAAGTAGACACTGGAAACTGTCAGATAAACTGCAATTGTTAGTGTTACTATTCCGATTCTCAGATTGGAAAAGTCCGGTATAATTCGAAATGTGGTTGCAAAAACCGCAAGGATCGAGCTGGATATAATAATTTTTTTATAGAGTGATGCGGTCATGTGATCACAAAATCTTATCATGGAAATCATAATGTAAGCACTACCGTAGATCATACCGATATTGCCTAAGATAGTGGATAAGGCATCAAAACTATACCAAAAATAACCTGCGCCAAAGAAAATAAATGCCATGGCAAACATGATTTGGGAGATGAAGTGCTCCCGATTGACTTTGTTCAAATGGTTTCTGTTATACGCCAACATGAAAACTACGACAGTTATGTTTCCGACCATGTTTGCGAGCATCAGTGTTTTTGTATCCATTATTTATGACCTGCCTTTGCTGAGATAATCCACTGTTGCATTAACGACTTCCGGACAAAACTGTGTACCTGAATAGGCGAGTAATTCTTCTATGGCTTGTTCAGTTGTTATCATGGATTTATATGAACGATTGGATGTCATGGCATCCAGTGCATCCGCGACCCCAATGATTCTAGCGTATAATGTGATGTGTTCCAGATCAGGAGTATGAGGATACCCTGTGAGATCAAATCTTAGATGATGCTGCTTGACTGCAAACATAATGTTGTCGGAAAGTCCTATTGGCTCAAGAATCTTTGCACCAATCAACGGATGATTTTTGATGACCTCATATTCTTCTTGAGTCAATCTTCCAGGTTTGGTCAATATAGTGTCACTTATACCGATTTTCCCAACATCATGCAAGAGTCCAGCAATCTCAATTTCTTCAATGGCATCTTTACTCAGCCCCATTTGCTTTGAAATTTTCACTGCATAGTTGGAAACTCTCATAGAATGACCTTGGGTATAAGTATCCTTTGCTTCAATAGCTGCAACGAGTGTTGTGATGATTTTGACGTAAAATTGCTTCAGATCTCTGTATAAGTTTGATTTTTCTATTGCGAAAGCTATATTGTTGGCGATGGAGGAGAGGGTCATTACATAATCCTGGTCATAACTCTCATCCGTACTGATGATTAAAACGCCTAATGGTTTTTCATTTGCAATGAGTGGAATCGTTGTGACTGTTTCAATTTTATTTTCTCTAAGTATGGAGTTGAAGTGAAGATGATCTTTAGTAATGGCATCTAATTGTGTCACAACTGGTTCGCCGGTTTTAAATGCGATTTCTGATTCCCATCCGATAATCGGCATAGGAGAAGTATTGACCAAATGTTTGATCTTTCCACAGACAGACTTTAAATGGAGAGATTCATCTTCGATTAGCCTTATGGTGCATAATGGTACATGCATTACATTGACGATATTTTTGCAAATATCATTCAATAAACCATCGAGGTCATTGAGTGACAAATTTGTGGTGATGGCCATGCTGAGTTCATTGATAAAATCCATTTGCTTATTGCGTTTGTTGATTTTTCTCTGGATTTGAATTCGCTCGGTGATATCTCTACCCACTCCTTGTATTTCAACGACTTCATCGTTCCAAAATACTCGTTTGCTGTTCACTTCAAGTACTTTTCTGGTATTGCCATCTTTATGCAACATCCATAATTCCTCATGATCGAAATCTTGTATAGCCATTAATGCCACCACGTTTTGACAGGGACCACTTTTATAATTATGGAGTGGACACATGAACGCATAAAGTGGTCGACCAATCATTTCATCACGATTGTAGCCTAGTAGTTCCGTGACGTAGTGATTAATATAGATTATTGTACCATCAGGATTACTGATCCATACGATATCATTCATATTTTGGATCAATAAAGCGTATTTCTTCTCCGATTGCTCAAGTTGTTCAGACATCGCAAGCAACTGCTGGTAGGAGGCTTCAAGTTCTTCAAAGACTTCAGGAACATTTGCTTTGTTCTCGAATTGACTTGTAAGTTTGGTTTTAAATTGCGTGAAATCCATTCACAGACCTCCTCAAAATAAATATATGACTATAGTTTAACATATTTCGCTAAAAAAGCACATAAAGAAAGCGGCTCATATGAGTCGCTTATTTGTTGTGTTCATTCATTTTTAATGGCCAATTCCACCACGCACGTTGATCAAATCACTGTAACCAAGTTTTGAAAGGATTCTTGCGGCTTGTATACTTCTTGAACCGGATGCGCAAAGCAAAACAACAGGTAATGTTTTATCGATCTCATTGGTTCTTTTACTGAGCGATTGAAGAGGAATGTTTTTAAATCCTTTGATTTTCTTTTGGTTGAATTCATCTGCAGTTCTGACATCTATATAAGATCTTTTACTTTTCTTATCCAGCATCAAATCATTGAGTTGATTTTTTGTGATCATTGTAACTTTCGGTGCGGTCAGTTTTTTGTAAATTGTAAATGCGACCACTACGGCCACCAGTATCAATAATGTTTCCATTGTGCCTCCTATAATCCGTTTTATCCCCGCTGCAGGGGGGGTACTATGAGATAATAACATAGATAATTATCAAAATCAATCTTTTCTGCCTAAATAGTTTGTTGATGATTACAGATTATTCTGATAACATAAAAGAAAGTATGATACATAGGGAAGGTCTTATCGTGAGAAATGAAGTTCAAACGGTTTCACTTGATGAATTGAATATTCTTGGTAATTTGATAGCGACGCCATTAATTGTAATGACAGCTGATGAAGTCCTTTATATCAATGACCTTTTTACTACTATGACAGGTTATGATATGGAAGACCTGATGAAATCAGGATTTCAAAACACGATTGCCACTGACCAGCAATATAAATTTTTCATCAGACTCAGCAAAGCATTAAAAGGGAAAAAATATGATGATATGAACGAATTCAGGCTTAGGTGCAAAGATGGAAGCTGGATTTGGGTGGACTATAAGAGCAGACTAGTGAGTTACGAAGGAAAAACTTTTTTGCTATTGAACCTTATGGACATCACAGAAAAGAAAATGAAACTTGAGAAATTTCTAAAACTCAGAGATGCCATGCTGGATGTGTCCCAATCTGTTGTCAATACTGGTGACATAGACCTGTTTTACCAGATGATTCTCACAAAGGCAATGGAAGCCATACCGAGTGCTAAACTTGGTACAGTGTTACTGAAAAAAGGTGAATACCTTGAAGTGTCGGCACAAAGCGGTTTCAGGGTCGATAGTATTACTGGATTTAAGATTCCACTCAAAGAATCATTTATTTATCAAGCGACGAATGGACGTCTCGATGAAATCGCAAAAATTGATGACCTGCTTTCGATGGGGGATTATCCTAAAATAAGTTCTGAAGACGATGAGGACAAGTTCATAAGGGCCACCATAACAGCACCGATTTATATCAATGATGAGTTCTTTGGGACTGTTAATGTGGATTCCACTAAAGTAGGTGGCTTCAATAGTGACGATCTTAAGTTGATGGAATTTGTCAGAAACAACGTTGAAATAGCAATTGCCAATCATTTGCTTTATCAGGAGAAAGTATATCTTTCTAGATTCGACAGTTTGACGGGTCTATTCAATAGAAGTCATTTCGAGGAAATATTCAAGCATCATAGAGAGAAAGCGCTTCGTTATGATGAGCCATTTCAATTGGTTTTGTTTGACATGAACGATCTTAAAAAAATCAACGATGTTTATGGTCATATCGCAGGTGACCAAGTCATCAAAACCTATTCAGATTATTGCTCCCATTTCATGAGAAAAAGCGATGTGATTTCAAGATATGGTGGAGATGAGTTTGTTGGCTTGTTTTTCGGAACAACCAGAATTCAGTTGTCAAGAAGACTTAACAGGTTCCTGACTGAATTAAATGATCAACCTGTGAAGATAGATCAGCACCTCATCAATTTTTCATTTAGTTTTGGTATATCAACATTTGGAGAAGATGGCACCGAACTGGAAACTTTATTCAAGGTCGCTGATCAGAGAATGTACAAATTCAAAACAAAATATAAGCAAAGAAAAGAATGACCAGAGCTGATGCTCTGGTCATTTGAACTTTCGTTGAGCTTGTATCTGCTTTTCAATATCGTATAATAGTAATAGGAGGCTCACATGTTTAACATCTTTGATAAGGAAAAACAAAAATGGCCGATCAAAGTGTGGCTAGAGAATGAAGCAGACCTTGAATCAGAATGCCTAAAACAGGCTCTGAATCTAGCCAACTTGGATTTTATATATAAGTGGGTGGCGCTTATGCCGGATACCCACCCTGGTTTTGGTATGCCAATAGGCGGAGTTATTGCCACTGAAAACGTGATCATCCCAAATGCTGTTGGAGTGGACATTGGCTGTGGGATGCAATTTGTCATGACAAATATTCCAGTAGAAGAGCTGAAAAAAGTCAACACACCTGATGGAAGCCTGATAGAGATCATCGTCTCTGAAATACTCATAACAGTGCCAACCGGCTTCAGTCATCATAAATTCAAGCAAAAGTGCAATGCAGTGGATACTTTTAGAGCAGAATTGAGTGCCAATCCATCAAAATATACACCCAAGGAGTTGCTCAAAGAGATTGATTCGGCAGCCATGCAAGTAGGGACACTTGGTGGGGGCAATCATTTCATTGAACTTCAAATTGATGATGAGGGCAATCTGGGAATCATGGTTCATTCGGGATCTAGAAATCTTGGACTCAAAATTTGTAATGCTTTCAATTCACTTGCAAAGGAATCCAACACAAGGAATTTGTCTTATTTGGATGCAAGTAGTGAACTTGGGCAGGAATATATCAGGTGGATGAGTTTTGCAATGGAGTTTGCTAAAGAGAATAGGACCCGTATGATGAACATGGTTACCAAGACCATACTCAATCTTTTCAAACAATATGTGAATTTTGGTGAAATCAAGCTGACGGAGAGTCTAGATTGCCATCACAACTATGCCTCTTACGAACAGCATTACAATAAGATGGTTTGGGTTCACAGGAAAGGTGCCATAAGTGCACGTGAAGGTGAACTGGGGATTATCCCTGGAGCTATGGGCTCTTATTCATATATAGTTATGGGCAGAGGAAACCCGGAAAGCTTTGAGTCCAGCTCTCATGGCGCTGGACGACTCATGAGTCGCAAGGATGCCAAAGTTAAGTTTTCTACTGTAGCTACTTTTGAAGATTTAAAGGCACAAGGTGTGGTTATAGGTAAAGTTAAAAAAGCAGATATTGGCGAGGAAGCACGCCTTGCATATAAAGATATCGACCAAGTGATTGAAAATGAAAGAGATTTGATTGATCCAATCAAAAGATTAAAAACAATTGCAGTCGTAAAAGGTTGAAACGGAGGGTATCAAATGAAAAAATATATCGTACCAGTATTGATTTTATTGGCATTTGCAGTGTTTATATTTCCAAATCTCCCTTTGATAGATGAACCAGATATCGGAAATGAATTGCCTGAACAAACCTCACAGACAATGATTGAAAAAGATGGCAGTTATACTTCAAAAGATGAAGTCGCGGCATATATTAACGAGTATGGTGAGCTTCCATCCAATTTCATAACCAAATCTGAAGCGTCGGAACTTGGATGGAAATCAAATGAGGGGAATTTATGGGAAGTTGCTGAAGGGATGAGTATTGGTGGCGATCGATTTGGAAACCGTGAAGGGTTGTTGCCAGCTGAAAATGGAAGAGAGTATTACGAATGCGATATCAATTATGAAGGTGGATATAGGGGTGCTGAAAGAATAGTATTTTCTGGTGATGGCTTAATTTTTTACACTGCCGACCATTATGAGACATTTGAACAATTGTATGGGGAGGAATAACATGAGTTATTTAATCCTGGATGGACTCAAAATGTATACAAAAGAAGAAGCACATAGGCATATCAAGGAGGGGTTTCAATTTCCTGAGTATTATGGTGCCAATTTGGATGCACTTTACGATTTGCTCAGTACTTGGTCAGAACCGGTTGAAGTGCATGTCGAAAACTATGATGCGATGATTGGAAGTTTAGGGAAATATGGGGTTGATATAATAAAAACCATTAAAGAAGCTGGTCATGAAAACTGGAAAGTACATCTGGTGATTGAGGAGGCAAAAAATGAAACTGATCATACATGATTTGGATGAATTGAAATTTAAACGCTTATTCCCGGATCTACCAAACTCCTTTAGAGTCGTTTCAAATGACGGTACCATCAAAAAATGTGTTGGATGTTTTGGATGCTGGGTTAAGACTCCTGGTGCCTGCGTTATTCGAGATAATTATGGTGATATGGGTGAATGGCTTGCAAAATCAGATGAAGTGATCATCATAAGCAAATGTTTCTATGGGGGTTATAGTCCATTTGTAAAAAATGTTTTGGATAGAAGCATCTCTTACATACATCCTTATTTTGCAACAAGGAACAATGAAATGCATCATAAAAAAAGATACAATCATACATTTGAGACTTCAGTCTGGTTTTATGGTGATGATATCACTGAGGATGAAAAAGCAACCGCAAACAAATTGGTTGTTGCCAACAGCATCAACATGATCAGTAACATCAAGGGCATTCACTTTGTAGATTCAGTTGAGGAGATCGGGGGAGGTATTTTATGAAACCTATAAAAGTCAGCTTGATGAGTGGAAGCCCAAAACCTCTTAGCAGTGCCTCCGGTGCTCTGCTGGACTCTCTAAAACCAAGGTTGTCCGATCATTTTCATGTGAGTTTTCACTATCTCAATAAAACGAGTGTGCCAGAAGAATCCATGGAATCCTTTATAAATAGTGATATTTTAGTATTATCGTTTCCTCTTTATGTGGATGGGATCCCATCACATTTGTTAAATTGTCTCTATGAAATGGAAATTAATCTCAAAAGACATCCTCGGCCGGATATGACTATCTATGCTATCGTCAACTGCGGATTTTTTGAAGGACATCAGGCACTTCCGGCAATTGAGATGGTAAAGAATTGGTGTCATAAGGCAGATGTAACATGGGGACAAGGTCTTGGTGTAGGTGGAGGAGGAATGATTCAAAGTCTTTCAGGAGTTCCTGATGGTCAAGGACCAAAGAAGAATTTTTCACATGCTCTCGATGCACTTGCTTTCCACATCAATACAGGCTCAGAGGGAGAAGACATTTATATTTCACCTAATTTTCCGAGAATCGGCTATAAGATTGGGGCGGAGATGGGGTGGCGCCATCAGAGTAAAATGAATGGTTTGAATAAAAAAGATCTCGACAGGAGACTGGTATGAAACGTATCGATACCTGGCAGGCGAGAGTGGTTGTCACTGTAATATTTTTGCTGTTTATAGCACTTGTTTTGCCCTATGTCTCCTCTCTGACGAGTGAAGTAACCGGTGTCACTGAATCACCTGATACATCATTCTTTTATCAATCAGAAAAGATATTTGATATGGCGGAAACATATGGTGAATCGGGTCGAGACTTTTATATTTTGATCAGATGGACATTTGATGTTGTTTGGCCAATTGTGTATGGTTCTTTTCTATACGTTATGATCAGATGGATTCAAACGAGTTTAAGGTTAAATAGATTGACACTGCTCCCAATTGCGGGTGTGGTATTTGATTTTATCGAAAACATTTGTGCGACGTTGATATTTTGGGCATATCCTATCAGATTGGAATGGATTGCAAAGATAATACCTTATATTACTATGATCAAATGGATTGCAATCGGGATTAGTTTTGTAGCTTTGATAGTTGGAATCATTCTTATCAAGTTCGGGAAGAAAAATGCGAAAGAGCAATCAAACTAGGGGGAAATGACATGTACAACCGTTTTACATTTTTTGATCTGGAGACGCCAAATCGTTTCAATGATCGGATTTGTGCGTTTGGACTCATTCATATGGTCGATGATGAGATTGTTTTTGAACAGGAATTTCTTGTGAATCCAGAAGTTTACTTCGATACGTTCAATGTACAGCTTCATGGGGTGTCACGAAATATGGTGAGAAACAAGCCGACTTTTGATAAAATTTGGCCAGAAATCGAGAAATATTTTATTGATTCAGTGGTAGTGGCTCATAACGCTAGTTTTGATCTGGGAGTACTCAGCAAAGTCATGCATCATTATGGTCTAGAATTGCCTGAAATCAAATACAGTTGCACTGTAACCATGGCTAGAAAAAGAATCAGGTCGCCGAAGTACAGCTTGGATGTGATCAGCAGTTTTTTTGGTGTGGATCTTTTAAGACATCATAACGCCATGGCTGATACAAAAGCATGTCAAGGAATCTTTTTAAAGATGATGTCTGGGTATGGGTACTCTGAAAGTGACGTATCACTTTACAAAAGCAACTTATCGATTCATAAAGGCTCATCAGGTAGTTTCACTCCCAATCGAACATATACGGATCGCACAATCAAAGTGCAAGAATTTCTTGGAATTATTAAATCCATTATTCATTCTAATGATTTTTCCAGTGTCTCCATCAAAAATTTGAAGGACTGGATGAACAGACACCCAGAATTGGATTCGGAACTAGTATATAAGAAAATCAAATTGAAAATTGAACAGGGAGATGACCTCAGAGCTTGTTTTAATGAATGTGTAGATCCCGTAAAGAGTGCCGATTACGATGCGATAGATATTGATGGCAAACTATTTTGTATGACGGGCAATTTCAGTTTTGGTACAAAGACTGATGTTGAACTGTTTATTATTGCACACGGAGGGAAAATACATCCTTCAGTGACCCGTGCTGTGGATTATGTTTTGGTTGGCAACGAAGGCGACCCGGGGTGGTCTTATGGGACTTATGGTGCCAAGGTGAAAAAGGCGATGGAAATGAAGGAAAAAGGGTATCCAATAAAGATTATCAGTGAAAAGGATTTGTTTGGGGAATAATAATGCATCCCAAACGGAAGGCTTTTGTATACATGCATCTAGAAAACTGATCCATAGTTGATAGATATGGAGTGCAGATGTATAATGATAGAACGACATTAGACTGGTGGTTTTTATGGCAAGGACAGATAAATTCAACGACAAACATTATATTATGCATTGTGATATGCCTTCTGATTTGTTCACTGTGAGAGGCATTAAAAAAGAGTATAGGGTACTGGCCAAAATTTGGCATCCGGACATCTCCGAGGTCAAGGAAGCTCTATTTATAATGAGCAAAATCAATGCTCTTTATAATGAGGGACAGTTGCTGATCAAGAATCATAAATTCTATGAAAAAGATAGAATATTGAATAGAGATCGAAGACGATTCGACAATGTCGACAAAAATGACATCAAAGAAACAAAAGTTGATTATTCGGAATACAAAGAGGAAATAAAAAGAAGTAAAAGAAAGCGCGTCATCGAGCTAAAGACGAATTCGGGAAAATGTGTACGCTTCAAATATCTGAAGAGAGTCATCATCGAGCTTGGATTCATGTATGTATCTGAGGAACATATTCTTCTTGAAATCACAAAGCTCAAACGTAAAATTTTTATGGATTCGATTAAAATTGTCAAAAACGGGGAAGGCAGTTACTTCAAAGTTCCAATTCCCGAAATTATCGATTCATTTGACACTGAGACCCATGGGTATATAGTCATAAAAAAAGAGAAGGGCATCGAACCAATTGTGACTCTCGAAGCGGTTTCAGGATATCTTAAGCCACTTGCATGCAGAAAAATATGTGAAGGAATATTTTACGATTTGACTGCCCTTAAATACATGGGGTTGACATCAACCGGACTTGAAAAAGATCTTTTGTTCATCGATGTATCAACAGGAAGACTCCATAATTTAGGACTCTATTTCTATTTACATGAGTTCAATTCGAAGTTAAGCCGAGCACCACTAGAGGTTACTGAATCACTTCAGCATTTAAAACCAAAAAGCAATGAATCGCTGATCATTGAACTGGTCAAGTCACTTATACTGAAATTAAGCATAAATGCTGGACTGAAAGTAGATGACTTTTATAAATGGATCATGGAACTCAATAATGATTCTCTCGAAGTTTCTCTGGCAGAAAGTCAAGTGTTCAACAGATCGATAATGTCAGTAACCAATCATGGGTTCAATTTGGAATCCTATTACAGTGCGATATCAAGTAGTTGATAAGCCAAATGGAGGTATCAATATGAAAGTTGCGAAAATACTGGCTTTTTTGGGTGTAATGGCAATGACCGCTGCACTTGTTTTTGGATTTTCAAGAGGTGATTTTTTTATAGACGGTGGCGAAATCCTTGCAAACCCTTGGGGCATTGTATCCATGGTGGATTTATATGTTGGATTCACATTGTTTTCAATGTGGATCGCATACCGTGAGAAAAATATTGCTGTAGCGGGAATATGGATCGTACTCATGATGGTGCTTGGATTCTTTACAGGTGCACTTTATGTTTTGATTCAACTCTTCACTTGCAAAGGGGACATGAACAGGTTTTTTATGGGTGATAGAGCTTGAATCGGGGCAAGGAAATAATGGAAGAACTCAGATCGGTGATTTCTGGTAAGACACTGGATGCTATTTTACCTCCTCTGTTATTTGTTATTTTAAATGGTAGGGTAGGACTTGGTACTGCTGTAGTTATTTCTGCATTATCAGCGATTGCTGTAGGTGTTTTGAGAATTTTATATAAGCAAAAGTGGCAGTACGCTTTCGGTGGCTTGGCAGGAATTATTGTTGCTTCGAGTTTTTCTTATTTTTCAGGAAGTGCCTCAAATTATTTTTTACCCGGAATAATAAGCAGTGGATTTGTTTTTTTGATTTCAATCGTTAGTGTCCTTGTGGGGAAACCACTCGCAGCATGGGCGAGTCATTTGTCTCGTGGATGGTCGCTCGAATGGTTTTGGAGAAAGGACGTCAAGCCAGCTTATAGGGAAGTGACGCTTTTCTGGTCCTTTTTCTTTTTGCTTAGATTTGTTGTGTTGATGATTCTACTACTCCGTGAGAATGTTGCTCAACTGTTTGCTTGGAAAACACTCCTTGGATGGCCGGTGACAATCTCTGTATTAGTTGTCAGTTATATATATGGCATATGGCGCCTTAAGAATCTCGGAGGACCGGGTATAGAAGAGTTTTTAGCTGGGAAACAACCACCGTACAAAGGTCAGACACGTGGATTTTAATATTAATATTTAAAGATATATTTTCAAATTGCAATTATTGCGATATAATGAATTATGTCTACCAATTTTCAGGAGGCAATAACTGTGCTGTTTATCCTTGGTTCGAGTATAGGTTTCTTTCTTTTCATTATTTATGATATTAATAGTATTAAATGGCAATCGAAGTTTGTGAATCATTTTTTTTATATTGGCTGCTTTCTCATTATAACAAATACTTTGGGAGCAATATATCGTTTTTCAGATGCCATTGAGATGAATATGATATCTCAAGTGGTATGGATCTCAATTATTCTTTCTTTCTTAATTCTGTTGATCTTCACTTTGTTTTTTGCATTACCTTTTGATTCAACTTATGTGAAAAATGATATAGGTAGAAAAACATATACAAAAGGAATGTATGCATTATGTCGACATCCCGGAGTAATATGGTTTGCTGGATTATATTTTTCATTGTTTTTTTGGATGGGCAATCCAAATATTCTCTATTTGGCAATTGTTCTAAATCTTATGAATTTTGTATATATTATCTTTCAAGACTTGTGGACATTTCCCCAAACGTTTATTGATTATGAGCAATACAAAGAGACAACCCCTTTTATCATACCAAATTGCACCAGTATTCATCGAATGATTACGACAATTAAGTCACAAGCAGGAGAATGATATGAATTTGCAAAGCAAACTTAGAGAAAAGAAATATGATCAAATTTGGAACTTGTATTGTGGATTTTTAGATTTAGATATTGATGGTTTTATGTCTATACAAAACCGATTGATGTTGGAACAAATTGAAATATGGAGTAATTCAATTTTAGGAAAAAGCGTTCTAAAAGAAAGAGTGCCCAAAACTATTGATGAATTTAGAAAAATTGTTCCATTGACTACATATGATGATTATGCTGATATTTTACTGCAAAAAAAGGCAGAAACTCTTCCTGAAAATCCAGTAATCTGGATACAGACCACATGGGAAGGGGGCAAACACCCGATTAAAGTTGCACCATACACAAGGAGCATGTTGGATGTTTATAAGAACAATGTGACTGCGTGTCTTTTACTTTCCACCAGTAAGAAAAAAGGACATTTCAACGTTTCAGAAACAGATAAAATACTATATGGATTAGCTCCTTTGCCCTATGCAACAGGGATCCTTCCTTTATTATTGAATGAAGAAATCAATATTGAGTTTTTACCTGCTGTGAAAGAAGCAGAAGATATGACCTTTTCTGAACGGAATAAACTGGGATTTAAGATGGCAATGAAAGGCGGAGTGGATTATTTCTTCGGGCTGGGTAGCGTTGTTTATGCTATAAGTAGAAGTTTTGGGGAACTCAATTCAAAAACGTCCGGTGGTTTTTCTTCATTGCTTAAATGTAAGCCTAAAATGATTTATAGGATTCTTAGAGGAAAATACATATCAAAAAAAGAAAATCGTCCAATGATTCCAAAAGATATTTTTAAGTTAAAGGGATTCATGGTAGCTGGTACGGACAACAAATGCTATAAAGATGATCTTGAATATTTGTGGGGTATTAGACCGATGGAAATTTTTGCAGGTACTGAACCCACTGTAATTGGTACAGAAACCTGGACAAGAAGTGGCATGTATTTCTTTCCGGATTCATGCTTTTATGAGTTCATATCTGAAAAGGATATGTATAGAAATTTAGATGACCCCAATTATCAACCTCCAACATATTTGATGAATGAAGTAATTCCGGGTGAAAAATATGAGCTTGTGATATCAGTTTTAAAAGGGGGCGCTTTTGCACGATATCGTGTGGGCGATGTCTATAGGTGTGTCGGTTTAACCAATAAGGAAGATGATACTCGAATTCCACGATTTGAATACATCGATCGTGTACCAACAGTGATTGATATTGCTGGATTTACAAGGATATCTAAAAATGGTATAGAAAACGCGTTAAAGCTATCAGGACTGAAAGTTGTCAACTGGACAGCAAAAAAGACTTACAATGATAACAACAAACCTTATATGCATTTATTTATTGAGATGGAGGAGAACGCTCTTGTCAACGGGGCGGTCAACACTGAAATCATCAAAGAAATTTTGACAACCTATTTTAAATATCTTGATCAAGATTATAGGGACCTAAAGAAAATATTAGGAATGGACCCGCTTGTTGTAACGATTCTCAGATGCGGTACATTTAGCAATTATTTCAACAAATACAATAAAAACATAAGCAAAATCAATGCAAGTGAATATGAACTGATTGAATTGTTGGGAGCACAAGAGCTTCAAAGGAGTGAAAGGCAGGTGATCTAGAGTGGGTGACGGCGTATTTGGATACTTATCCAGCATAGCAGTATTGTCCTACCTCTTTATGTTGATGATATTCATCAATGCAGAAAAAAATAAGATTACCAATTCATTCTTGCTAGTACTTTTATCCATGGTTTTTTGGACTGGCGGGTCTCTTATGATGCGTCTTCAAATTTGGCCGAGTTATATTTTTTGGTATCATATGTCATTTGGCGGTATTCTGTTGATGTTGTTCAGCTACCATAGATTCATATTGGCATTTTTAGGACAATCAGATAAAACGCTAAGTCGGATTTATTTTACTGTGTTATTTGGTATTTTTTTGGTCAATATTCCTACTGGCATAGTATTGAAGTGGCCTGTAATTACAAACTTAAATGGTAAAGCAGTAATGGTTTATGAGCAATTCTCTCCATTTATCTCAGTTCTCGTCGTAATTTCAATTATTATGATTTTACAAATGTTGCAAAAAATTTTAGTTGTGTCCAGTAAAAATTATACTATCAGAAAACAAGCATTTCCAATTGTAATAGGGATTTTGGTTCTGTTTTCAGGGCATTTGGCAGTAATGTTACCTTTTTTCAAGGGGTTTCCAATTGATATTGTCTCTGGTCTGATGAATGCAGTTCTTTTAATGTATGCTCTGATTAAGCGCAAACTGTTTAAACTAAAAATGATGGCTTCTGAAAGTGTTGGGTATATGTTTAGCGTTGCACTTTCATTTGGTGTTTTTTATAGTACTTATCCTATTTTGAGTTATTGGATTGAATTTGACAGTAATTTGGCAGCAAAATACGCACTTCCAATATACTTGGTGTACTTTTTAGTGGTGCTTTCATTGCTTTTTCAGTTGTGGAAGAAAGTTATTTCTGAAATCTTCATTAAAGATCAAGTGAATCAAAATGAAATTCTTAGAGAGTTCACACTCTTGGTGTCCAAAAGTCTAAAATTGAACGATATATTTGAAAGCACAGTCAGTGCGATAAAGAATGCCACTAGTATCAAAAACATGTATATTGCCACTTATGATCACAAATCTGGTGACTATATAATGCGCTATAGTGACCATACCTTAGCTGACTTGTCATTCGTTATCAGAAAAGACAATCCGATCATCTCATGGATTCAAAATCATGAGGGGCATATTTCTATGGATGAGTTTATTCATTCCGTAGGGTATAAGTCGATGTGGGAATCTGAAAAACTGCAACTCATGAAATTAGGAATTACGTATTGTACCAGTCTTAAAGACAATGATAAACTGATTGGTTTAATCCTTTTTTCTGACAAGGGGCGGAATAACAAACTTAAAGATCAAGATATAATCATGATTTCATCTATCAGTGCGGTAGCATCAATTGCAATCAACAACGCTCACACTTACGAAAAAGCGTACTTGGAAGCAAGAACGGATGAGCTGACTGGAGCATTGAATCGTAGACACTTCTTTGAGACGATTCATAATGAGTTTGAAAAAAACAAAGAGGGATCACTTGCACTTGTAATCATCAATTTGGATGATTTTAAATTATTCAATCAGCTTTATGGTGTGAAAATGGGTGATCAGGCTCTAAAGAACATTACAGATATAA
>JAIOSU010000228.1 GCA_021107455.1 Clostridiales bacterium
AACTTGATAAAGCGCTTTCTTTTTCGCTTTCTCGCGCTCAAGTCTTTTTTTCTTTATGCTCACAATCTTTTCTGCTTGTGAATGATTGAATTGTTCAATTTCATATTCGGATGATTCAATTCTAGCCGTCATAGTAACCCCTCCTGGGACTATTTTTTCTCTGCAATCCTCAATTTCGCACTCCTTGCACGAGGATTCTCTGAAATCTCACGTTCTGAAGGCAGTATTGGTTTTCTTGATATGATCTTAACCTTCGGTTTGTTGTTACAGATACAAACCGGAAACTCAGGTGGACATATGCAACCTTGTGCCAATCGTTTAAATGTATTCTTCACAATTCGGTCTTCCAGTGAATGGAACGTTATGATTGCCACGCGTCCACCCTTGTTCATGACCGAAACTGCATCTTCTATTGTTTTCTCAATGATTTTCAGTTCATTGTTTACTTCGATTCTAATAGCTTGAAATGTTCTTTTCGCGGGATGTGGACCATCTTTTCTCGCACTTGCCGGAATAGCGTTTTTGATGACATCCACCAGTTCATAAGTGGTTTCAAGAGGTTTCTCACTTCTCGCTTCCACGATGAATTTAGCAATTCTATTTGCCCAGTTTTCTTCACCGTATTCTCTGATGATTCGAGTCAACTCATCTTCTGAATAGGTGTTGACCACATCATAAGCGGAAAATTCATCTTCCTGGTTCATTCGCATATCCAATTGGCCGTCATTCATATATGAAAATCCACGCTCTGCTTCATCGAGTTGATATGATGAAACACCGAGATCCAACAAGAAACCGTCAATTTTGTTTATATCAAGTTCTTTCAGAACTTCGATAATATTTGAAAAATTACTGTGTACCGGGATGAATTTTTCCCCAAATATGGCCAACCTTTTGGTTGCCGCTTCAAGAGCATCTTGATCCTGGTCGATGCCGATGACTTTTCCTCCACTTAAGAATTGGATAAGTTTAAAGGTGTGTCCGCCACCACCAAGGGTTCCATCAACATAGATTCCATCGGGCTTGATGTCAAGACCTTCCAAACATTCTTTTAGCAAAATGCTTACATGACTAAATTCCATAATCTACTCCTTTTAAAAACTGATTCCAAGTGATTCCATATCTTCAGCCAATTCATCCATGTTTGCTGTCAAGAACTCATTGTATGCTTCCCAAGATGCCGCATCCCAAATTTCGATACGTGATCCTGTTCCGTTTACATAGACATCTTTCTCAATTTTCGCATGACTCCTTAAATTTTGTGGAATCAGTACACGACCCTGTTTATCGAGTTCACATTCGCTTGCACCTGCAAAAAAAGATCTTGCAAAGGCTCTTGCCTTGTTATTCGAAAGTGGCAACGCTTTGAGCTTTTGCTCAAACAATTCCCATTCACTGAGTGAGAAAACAAAAAGACAATGATCGAGTCCTTTTGTGATGTAGAACACATCACCAAGTTTATCTCTGAATTTGGATGGTATACTCAAACGATTTTTCGCATCAACTGCGTGTTTGTATTCACCGGTAAACATCATCAATCACCTTTTTAATCCAAATTCATGGTCTTTCATCCCACTTCACTACACTTTGCACCACTTCTTATGCTTATTGTAAACTTTTTTTTAAATAAATGCAACAAAAAAAGGCGACTTTATATTGATAAAGTCACCTTTTCAGACACAAACAGTACTATGGTCCCAATAAATTATTCCTTAATTTTCCATAATCCTTTTTTTCTTACAATTATAATGAAAACTATGCCGACAATTATGGCCACCAAGCTAAAAACTTGAGCAATTCTAAGTGGTCCAAGCATCAAACTATCGGTTCTCAATCCTTCAATGAAAAATCTTCCCACTGAATACAAAACCAGATATTTCACAAAATGTTCTCCGTAAAACTTTCGGCTTTTAAATGTAAATGCCAAGACTGCAAAAATTATCAGATTCCAAATGGACTCATATAAGAATGTGGGATGCACCTTAACGCCATCCACCATGATTCCCCATGGTAAATCTGTTGGTCCACCGTGGGCTTCCTGGTTAATGAAATTACCCCATCTGCCTATGGCTTGACCAAGAATGAGTGGTATAGAAACCATATCTGCCAAATCTCCAAAATTCAGTTTCTTGTATTTGCAGACAATCCACCCTCCCAATACACCACCGATAATTCCTCCATGAATAGCCAGACCACCTTCTCTGAATGCGAAAATCATAGAGGGGTTTTGGGAGTAATATGACCATTCGAAAACAACATAATATATTCGTGCAAATACTATGGCCATAGGTAAAATGACCATGACAAGATCCAATATATCATTTTCCTTATATCCGTATTTCTTACCTACTTTTAGTAAAATCATGGTTCCAATCATCATTGCGGATGCGATGATAATTCCATACCATGCGATTTGTAATCCAAATATTTCAAAAGCTATTTTATTCATTGATTCCTCCGCTATTTTTTATCTTTGATCATGGCAGACATGCTGGAATTGGAAAGATTATAAAAGTTTTTCACTGAGCTTTGAATGTCATCGTAAGACAATTTATTAAATGCCTCAACCTGTTCAAACAAGTCAAAACCTCGCATTTTTTTAAATGTATAATTGCTGGCTATTGATTGTAACGAATTGAATGAGGCCACAAATCTTCCGAGTAACTTACGTTTCATTCGCAAAAAGTCCTCATGTTCAAAGCCGTTGTTCAGATGCCATTCGACTGTTTTAAAAATCTCTTCATGAAGCAAATCGACATGGTCTGTCTGATTACCAAAAACCGAATAAGCGTAACCATCACCAAGTTGAACATCCATGTCATAGCTATCAGTGATCCATCCCTTTTCATAAGCTCTGGAAAATGCGTTGCTGCTTTTTCCAAACATCATGTCGCTGGCTACTCTCAATGCCGCAAGTTTGAGTTCGCGATCTTCTTTTTTAATATCCGGATTCGCTTTGAAACCAACAATAAGACTATCTTTGGCTATAGATTTCGTAATGATGGTTTTGGGACGTACTATTCCATAGGGCTCATTTGGCATTATAAATTTCGGCGTAGTTTTCCGCTGGATAAAAGCATCTGTTTGATTGGATTCGACCAGGTCAAAGATATGATCCGGGTCTACATCTCCAAAAACAAAAACTGCCATATTGCTCGGATTATAAAAATACTCATAGCATTTCAGAAGCTGCTCTTTTGTGGTTGAACGAACTGATTCTACGGTACCAGCTATATCGTCCTTTACAGGATGATTGTGATACATGCCAGTCATCAGATTTGTTCCCATCAGCCATTCTGGTTCATCTTCATACATCTTTATTTCTTGGATGATGACCTCTTTCTCTTTTTCTACACTTCTGTCTGTAATTTGTGCATCCAGAACAAAATTCATCAGCAGTTTAAGTGCCTGATCGAACTCATCAACCGTCTCTATGTGATACACAGTGGAGCCATTGCTGGTATAAGCATTGACGCTGGCTCCAATTTTTTCGAATTTTTCGAAAGTACTTTCAAGTTCGTCTTCAAAAATTTGATGTTCAAGAAAATGCGCGATTCCCTGGGGCATTTCTACCTGGCCTAGTCCATCCACTTCAAAAACATTGTTCATGCCGCCATAGTGAGTTCCAAAAAAAGCATATTTTTTTGCAAAGTGCTTCTTGGCCAACACATAGACATCCAGTCCAGAATTCAGTTTTTTATGGAAAATCGATTCGTCGATATATTTGCAATAGTCTTCATGTTCAAACCCCATGCTATTTCTCCCCTTTCAAGCGTACTATTGTATCGAGTTCAAAATGTTTTGCTGCCATAATGAGGTCATTTTTTTCTAGTAAGTTGATCCGTTCGATGTATTCGTCCAAATCAAGAGTCCCACCTGTCAGATATTGATTGTAGTAATAATTGATGTAAGAATTTTGATAATCAGATAAGGATTGAAGATTTGAAATCAGGGATTTTTTCGCAATAGCGAGTTCTGAATCTGTGATTTCACCATTTTTAATAGCCTCAATTTGTTCAATAATCAGGGATTCAGCTTTGTCAAACTTGTCAAAATCGACTCCCGCATAAATCAGTAGTACTGATTTAAACTTGTCCGCTCTTGCGAAAACGGTATAGCAAAGCCCTTCTCTCTCTCTAACGACTTTGAAGAGTTTTGAGCTACCACCATAACCAAGAACTATGGTCGCCATGAAAGCTGACAGATATTCGTCACTTTCATAAGGAATATTCATTCTATAACCCATTGCCAGTTTTCCTTGGGCAATGTCGTGAGCTTCTTCAACACGTTTGATTCGTTCAGGATGATATATGATTTCTTCTCTGTCTACAACATCGCGCGCGCCTTCATAAAAATGAAGGTTTCCTTCGATTTCATTTTTCATGTCTTCAGCTTCGAAATCACCAATAACGATCACATCTATTGAAGAAGTTCTAAGCACCTTCTGATAATGCTCATAAAGTGAAGCTGGAGTAATCTTTCTAATTGCCTCAACACTGCCATATTCATGAATACTATAAGGTTCATGCTCACTCATGTTTTCAACACAAAGGCTGAGTGCCCATCCATCCTTGTCATCTTTTCTCATCTCCACTTCAGAGATCAGTCCCAATTTTTCAGCTTCGAAAATCTCTGGGTCAAAACCACCATTCACAATTTTGGGGCGATTTAAAATCTGATCCAAAAACTGAAGTGCTTGTGCTGTCACGCTTTGTTCACCGACATATTGAGCTCCAGGGACTTGCATTTTGATTTGAATCAATTGTTTTTCACCATACTTGTGAATATCAGAAACTATGATTGCACCATAGAGATTTTCAAGTGCACTGCTCATTTCCATTTGTGTGGGGTAAACCGAGCTCACCTTGTCAATTACCCTTGACAATAATGCATTAAGAGAGACTTCATTATCATTCAATGGTCGTTTGATGTAAACGCCATACAATACCGTTTTAAATTTCCTGGATTTGACCAGGTGTAGATTGACACCGGGTGTCAGTTCATAATACTGCGTCATATCGATCATATTGTCACATCCTCATATTAGATTCAATTGCCTTTATACATTATAACTTATTTACATTGTGTTGTTAATGGTTTATAATTTAATGATGTGAATTGAGCACAATAATTGTTTATATAAAGGAAGGTTATTCATGAAATTAGGTATTGTAGGCTTACCAAATGTAGGTAAGAGCACACTTTTCAACGCTATCACCAAAGCCGGCGCTGAAAGTGCGAACTATCCGTTTTGCACAATTGAGCCAAATGTTGGCGTCGTAGCAGTTCCCGATAAAAGATTAAACGTACTTAGGGACATGTACGATTCTAAAAAAATTGTAAATACAGCGATTGAATTCTACGACATCGCAGGTCTCGTGAGAGGTGCATCAAAAGGCGAAGGTCTTGGCAATCAATTTTTGAGTCATATAAGAGAAGTCGCCGCCATCGTACATGTTGTCAGATGCTTTGAAGATGAAAATGTTGTGCACGTGGAAGGAAAAATCGGTCCACTCGACGATATCGAAACCATCAACATCGAACTCATTTTAGCAGATTCTGAAATGCTCGAAAGAAGAATCGCAAAAACAATCAAGCAAGCTAAAGCAGACAAATCAGCTCTTGCGGAGCTTGGAATTCTTGAACGGATCAAATCTGTTCTAGATTCGGGACTCAATGTCAGAACTATGGAACTTGAGCCAGAGGAACGTGATTTTGTAAAATCTCTTAACCTATTATCCAATAAACCCATCATTTATTGTGCAAACGTATCAGAAGAAGACGTAGCATCAGGTGAAGAAAATGATTATGTGAAACAGGTACGTACTTTTGCTGAGTCAGAGAACGCTGAAGTGGTTGTAATATGCGGTAAAGTTGAACAAGAAATCGCTGAACTTGAAGATGAGGATCGTCAAGCTTTCCTAGAGGAACTTGGTCTCAACGAATCAGGACTCGACCAATTGATCCGTTCCAGTTATCACCTTCTTGACCTCATCAGTTTTCTAACTGCTGGACCTCAGGAGGTCAGAGCATGGGACATCAAAAGAGGCACAAAAGCACCTCAAGCCGGTGGTAAAATCCATTCGGACATCGAACGTGGTTTCATACGAGCAGAGACAATCGCTTTTGAAGACCTGAAAGCTTATGGCACAATGGCCGCAGCAAAAGATGTCGGTAAAGTAAGACTTGAAGGCAAAGAATATGTCATCCAAGATGGCGATGTGATCCTCTTCAGATTCAACGTGTAAAAAACTAAAAAGCAAACCCGCCAACACTGTAATAACAACAGTTTTGGCGGGTTTTTTTCATATCATGTCAGTTTATTGATTGCTTCAAGCCTAACGGAAACAGGTGGATGAGTATAGTGCATCAGCACATAAACCGGATGTGGTGTCAGATTTGAAAAATTCTCTTGAGATAGAATTTTAAGCGCACTGACCATATGAGAACGATCGATGAATTCTGCTGAAAAAGCATCTGCTGCATACTCTGCTTTTCTACTCAAAGCATTTATTGGAATACTGAGTAGAAAACTCAGTGGTTGAACGAATACAGAGAATAGGATCAGACTGAAACCAAAGTGTACCCCACTCAGTCCAAATGCTAGTGGTAAAGATTCACTTCCAAGCACAATTCCAAGCACTGTCATGAATAGTCCAAAGAATACAATTTGTCTTAGGAACATCTTTTGTACATCCTTATGACTGGCATGACCCAGTTCGTGTGCGAGAACAGCCATAACTTCATCCTCGCTCAACTTTTCAATCAATGTATCAAATAAGACAACATCCCTCACTTTTCTCATACCACTAAAAAATGCGTTCAGCCTGGTAGATCGCCGCGATGCATCCATAACAAAGATGGACTGAATTTCAAAACCGGTCTCAGACGAAAGCTTCTGAATTCGATCTTTAAGTGAACCTTCCTCCACAGGTGAAAGCTTATTGAATAATTTTACGAAAAATCTGGTATTCATCAAAATCATAAGCACCATAACAATTGTCACAACAACCCATGACAATAATATAAATAAAACCATACGATCAATAAACATCAAATAAATAGCATTGATCAAAGCCAATATTCCACCACCAAGCAACGCACCAACAAAAAGCCCTTTGATTTGATCCATAATGAATGTCTTGAGTGTCATTTTATTGAATCCATATTTCTCTTCAATAACAAAAGTTTTATATAGGTCAAAAGGTAAAGATATAATCATGTAAATCAAAAAATAAAGCCCAATAAACGAGA
>JAIOSU010000106.1 GCA_021107455.1 Clostridiales bacterium
GCTGTTTTTGGAGCTTTTGAAGAAAACCGTCTTGTGGGATTTGCGTCCGTTGAGAATGAATATTTTGGATCAAAAAATGAATATCTACAGCTTTCGAGCATTCATATCACAAATGGTAGTAGAGGAAGTGGAATCGGTAAAAAGTTGTTTCAGCTCGCATGTGAAAGCGCAAAAAAATCAGGTGCGAAAAAGCTATATATTTCGGCTCACTCATCCAAAGAGTCAAAAGCATTCTATGATGCACTTGGCTGCGTAGAAGCTGTAGAATATAATGAGAAGTTGGTTGAAATGGAGCCCTATGATTGTCAAATGGAGTACTTGCTATGAGATCTGATAAGGAAATGTTTGACTTAATTTTAAGCGTAGCTAAACAAGACCCTAATATCAGAGCGGTCTATATGAATGGGTCCAGGGCCAATCCCAACGTACCAAAAGATATTTTTCAGGACTATGATATTTGCTATGTGGTGACTGACACTAAACCTTATGTAGATGATGAAAAGTGGATCGATTGTTTTGGAGAACGGTTGATGTTGCAAATGCCCGACAAAATGGATGCCTTAAGAGGCAGAGCTTATAATTTTAATGAGAGCTATGGTTGGTTGATCCAACTGGCTGATGGGAATAGATTAGATCTACATGTAGAATCAATCTCCTTTGCAATGAAGAATATCACTATGGACAAGCTGTGCGTGATTCTACTTAATAAAGACAATTTTTTGCCTGAAATACCGGATTCCACTGATGCAGATTATCATGTGAAAAAACCATCCCAAAATGATTACCTCTGTGACTGCAACAACTTTTGGTGGTGTCTCAATAATGTCGCTAAAGGGCTTTGGAGGGAGGAAGTACCTTACGTGATGGATATGATCAATGATCCTATAAGGGTACATCTCAAAAATATTTTGTCATGGAAAATTGGTATCGATACAGACTTTTCAGTAAGTGTTGGAAAATCTGGAAAGTACATGTACAGATATTTGCCAGAAGAAATGTGGGAAAGATATTTAAGAACCTATTCTGATGGACAAATTGACAACATTTGGGAGGCGACACTTACAATGTGTGATCTATTTGAGGAAGTGGCTATCGAAGTTGCTGATCAAATGGGGTATACATACAACCAAAACGAAGCAGATTCAAGCAGAGCTTTCCTGGATCATGTTCGCAATTTACCTAAAGATGCAACAGAAATTTTCTAGATTATTGAGAGACAATGAGAAAGGACATACATTATGCTATATGTATTTATGGGACAAAGCTGCACCGGAAAATCCACGGTTGCTGATCAGATGAAATTACAATATGGTGCTGAAGTATTCTCAGGTAAGGACTATTTGCGAATGGCTAAAAATGAGAATGAAGCGTGGAATACGTTTTACAAGCTTCTTGAAAATGCTGCAATAGATAAAAGTCCGGAAAACATATTGATTTACGTTATCACAGAAAAGGAACACTTAAATAGACTGTCTTCACTTGAAGGGGTCAAAAAAGTAAAGTTTACTGCATCACTTGAAATCATCAAAGAGAGATTTGCTCAGAGAATGAGAGGAAATCTACCGATTCCGGTAGAAAAGAAGTTGGAAATTCAATATAAAGAATGGGAAATGGAAGAAGGAGATTTGATCATTGATACAACCGAAAGTATTGATGTGGATGAGCAAATAAGTAAATTACAAAAAGGATTTTATCATGAATAATCAATATATCATCTCAGATCATGTGATCAAGAAATCTATCGTGTTAAAGTCTCCACTAGATGATTTGTGGGAAAAATGGACAACTCATCAAGGCTTGAAGTCTTTTTTCGGATATGATAACAATTTCTCGTTGGAAATAGGTGGACCATTTGAAATTTTCATGCTTAAAGATGCACCTGATGGTTTGAAAGGTAGTGAAGGATGTAAAGTGTTGAGTTATTTGCCTAAAAGCATGTTATCCTTTTCTTGGAATGCACCACCGAGATTCGATTACATCAGAAACCATGAACACTTTTGCTGGGTAGTTCTTAGATTTGAAGCCATATCTGAAAATGAGACGAGAATTAATCTAGATCATTTGGGGTGGCTTGAAGGTGAACTATGGGATGAAGTTTACAACTATTTTGATAAGGCTTGGGATGTTGTTTTCAGGTGGCTTATCGATTCAATGTGAGGAGGTAGTATGCTTAACTGGGGCATTTACGGAGCAGGAGCAATTGCAGGGAAATTTGCTGCTGATTTTACCAAGGTTGAAGACGCTAAAATCATAGCTGCTTATGCAAGAAATGAAGAGAAAGCCAAGTTGTTTTGTGAGTCACATGTCATTGAACGGGCATATCATTTGGAGGAAGATTTTTTAAATGACACCGATATTGATGTCGTTTATGTATCCACACCTCATGCACTACATGCTGAAGTGGTCAAAAAAGCACTAACAGCAGGGAAACATGTTCTTTGCGAAAAGCCTTTCACTCTCAATCGAGAGCAAGCCATTGAAATCTTCAAACTCGCTGATGAAAAGCAACTTTTTGTAATGGAAGCTTTATGGACTCTGTTTTTACCTACGATTACAAAGGTGTTTTCATGGGTTGAAGCAGGACGCATTGGGGAAATAAAAGCTATTGAAGCCAATTTTGGATTTATAGGCAATACTGATCCAGAGTGGCGTCTTATGAACCCAAAACTCGGTGGTGGGGCACTGCTTGATGTCGGAATTTATCCGGTATTGATGGCTAATGCGTTCAACAAAAGTGTTCCAGAGTCCATTAAAGCTCATGGTCATTTTACTAAAACCGGTGTGGATGGAACTACATTCATCACTTGTCAGTATCCAAATGGCACTATGGCATCATTGAATGCTTCCATTGAAGTGGACCTCGTCAACACGTTGATCATTTATGGTAGTAAAGGGCGTATAGAAGTCCCTTCGTTTTGGATGGCAGATTCTGCAACACTCATCATTGATGAAACAGTCGAAAAGTTCGAAGCAAATATTTTTGAGAAACAAGGTTACCAATATGAAGCAAAGGCGGTTTGTGAGGCTATAGAAAATGGTACAACTGCTCATCGAATTGTCAGCCACGAGTTCACCATAGAGTTAATGGAAACGCTCGATCGAATCAGACATGAAATTGGGCTTGTATACGATGTGGAATAAACCAAATGGAGGGGTTGTAATATGAGTAGTAATCACACAAAAAAAGTTTCACCATCTATGGACGCTTGGCTAAACGAGGCAAAAGCTGATCCATCAGCTTTGAATGTCGGGATGTATTTGGCACATAATGGTGTTGTCAGACAAACTCCAAAAGCGAAAGTCCGTAAAGGGATAGATGATGGTTCGGTAGTTGTTGGTATGGATTTTTCTTACAGTCAGGAAAAAGTGGATGCTGCGATTGCTGAAGCAAAAGAGATGGACGGTATTTACTATGTGAGGGTTCGGCTCAATGAAGGTAAACTTGATCTTGGTGACGATATCATGTATGTGCTGATAGGTGGAGATATAAGACCACATGTGGTGGATGCATTACAGTTCTTGGTTGAAAAAATTAAAACGGAATGTGTAATTGAAATTGAGCAAGGCGAAATGGCTTGAAACAGATTACTTCATTGAGAGACAACTGATCGACTGGGGTGATATTATGAGGAAATTTGAAAAAATAAAAATACTTTCTATTAGAAAAAAGTTTTTTATAAGTATGGTGCTTTTCTCTTTGCTGTCGGTAGTTATTGTGACTTCTGTCGCTTTGATGATCACATATGGCACTATGAAAAATCAAGTCATCGCCAATCATCGAATGAGTGTGGGGTGGCTACAAAATAGATTGGAACTTGAAATTGATAATTTCGCTGATGAATTTTACGATTTTGAAGTGGATGCCGTATTCAAGCGCGATATCAACTCATGGTATGATTCGTCAGGGGAGCTCGATTATAGTGAAAAGTTGAGGCTGATTACCAAGTTAAATAAAAAAATAAGCATGGACAGTAAGATCAATTCCATTGAACTTCGTAACTTTTCAGATGGCAGTGTATTGAATGCTGAACGCTCTATGGCCACTTTTGAGAATCAATCTGATTATTTGGAGAAATGGAGGCAAAAGGATTCCTCACTGCAAAGCAATCTTGTGTTCGAAAGAGATGAAAAGGAAATCTTGATTTCTCATCAAATGAATCGGTTCAGTGACAAGTCACCACTCTTACTGGTTGTTTTAAGATTGAGACCCTATGATCTTCAAGATATTTTAGAGGAAATTCGAACTACCGATCAAGAGTCCATTTTGGTTTTTAATCAAGAGAATGAGTTGATTGAAGGACTCTACGGAAAAACTGAAGTTACTGATGATATGGCTTTAGGAATAATAAATGAGGCTTCGGATCTTGGAGTCTTTGAAACAACTAAAGACAACATGTTTTGGTTTTATAGATCTGTTGGTGGAGGGAAACTTAAGATTATTCAGGCAGTTCCCAACAAGACGATTTTATTGGCACTCAATAAAACTCTGCTTGGTGGACTTTTCGCAGCGATATTATCTGTTGTGATCTCTTTGCTTTTTTCTGTGGTTTTATCACTTGTAATCAGTAAACCCATCATAAATCTCGCAAACGAGATTAGAAATATCAATTTGAATGAAACTCATATTCCAATCAACTCAGAGCGCCAAGATGAGATTGGTTTCTTACATGAAAGTTTTGATGTCATGCTCAGTAGAAACAGAGACTTGATCATCAGTGAGTACCAAAGCGAGATCAAACGAAAAGATGCTCAACTTCGAGCTTTACAAGCACAAATCAATCCGCATTTTATGTATAACACACTTCAAGTCATCGGTGGAATGGCCATGAAAAATCAAGCATCAGAAGTCTATGCTGTAACCGTCGCACTGAGTGATATCATGCGTTATTCACTGAATTTTTCAAAGGAAATGGTCGAGCTCCGTGAAGAAATCAAATATCTGAAAAGCTATTTGTCTATACAGAATCAAAGATTTGATAATCGAATTGTATTTGATATAGATATTCCAGATGAGTTATTGAATTGTCTTGTCCCAAAACTCATATTACAACCGCTCATAGAGAACAGTTTTGAGCATGGGCTACTCAATAAGAAAGGCAATTGGCAAATCGTCCTCAAGGGACAAATGACAAATGAAATGGACCTTTTATTGACTGTATCAGACAATGGTATTGGTATAACGGACGAAAAACTTATAAGTATCCATGAGGATTTGGCTAAAAATATTGAGAATGCTCTGAGTACAAGTACGCATATAGGGCTCGGCAATGTCCATTCTAGGATCAGGCTCAGGAATCCAGAAAAGAAGTATGGTGTAATGGTTAGCAGTGCAGGTGGAGAAGGCACCACCATAGAGGTAAGGATGATGGCAACCAGGGAGGTTAAACATGCAATATAAAGTGGTGATCATAGATGATGAACACTGGACGAGAGAAGTCATCAAGAATCTTGGAAAATGGGATGAACTCGAACTTGAAATTGTTGGAGAATCATCCGATGGAGATTTTGGACTTGAACTGATCCAAAAATTCAAACCAGATATCATTATTACTGATGTGCATATGCCCAATATGAATGGAATAGAACTTTTGAGGACACTTCGGAAATCAGGAAATGATGCTGAGGTGATTATAGTCAGTGGTTACGATGACTTTGAATACATCCATAGTGCAATGAAACTGGATGTTTCAGATTACCTGCTTAAACCGATCAAGCCGGAGGAACTGAATGA
>JAIOSU010000187.1 GCA_021107455.1 Clostridiales bacterium
ATCAGTTCAAGCTCCTTGATGATTTCTGATACTTCAAAAAACATTTCTCTCTTGTTGATCATTGGGTTAGTTCTTCCCAATTGACAATAGATACATGAATAGTTACATGTTTTTTGAGGAATCGGACTGATCCCAAGTGATAATCCAAGACGTCTGGAAGGCACTGGACCGTATACATACTTCATAGTTTTCATAATGATCTCCTATGTTAAAGTAAAAAAAGCAGGGTATATTTGAGTCATACCCTGCTTTTCTCTTAATCCTTCAAATTTTCAAGTTGTTTTTCAATGGCATCAAGTGTCTTTTGAAGCATGGATTTTTGTTCAGTTAGATACTCTCTATCCATTCCTGCGTTTCTATATCCGAATCCAAATCCAATTCCCATACCTTTAGCTCGATTAAATCTTCGACCATTGGAACAACCCATTCCTCTTCCAAATCTTCGGCCCATTCCAAAATCTGAATTCATTATTTCTCCATCGTTACAATTTCCTAAACCTCTTCCTGTCATAGCACCTTGGCCCATTGGTCCTGTTCCATCTCTTCTTGGCATTGTATACCTCCTTTTATAATGAACATATGTCATCTATAACTTCATTATACTCCGTATTGGACATATGTCAATAACAAAACGATAAATTATTATGGTATTATCATTCTAGATGAAATCAGTAAGGAGGGCTCTAAAATGGTATACAGATCACTTGAAAAAGAGGATATTCCACAGGTTTGGGATTTGTTCGTCCACTTGAGGATAGAAGGGGCTGAGGTGTCTTTTGCAGAAATAGAATCAAAGGAAATTATAAAATCTTGGGTAGATAATCCTGCTCAACTTACTTATGTTGCGATGGATGATGACCATAAGCTTCTAGGTGTTGTTCGAGGCAAACGTGAAATGACCGATGAAAAAAAGCATGCCGCTTTTCTGACAGCAGCTATTCACCCCGATGCACGTGGTAAAGGATTAGCAGCTGAACTCACCAATTTTTCACTTTCCGAAATGAATAAAAGAGGCGTCACCATCGCTAGAATTTATGTTTATAGCGATAATAGCGCCTCACTTCATGCCATTGAAAAATTGGGCTTTACACTCGGAGGTAAGGTTTTGATGCATCACATGGATTTAAAAACCGGTCTTTATGTGGATGATATCATCTTCCATAAAATGCTCTGATTATAGATTATAATAACCACATCTTTTAAGTATGATCTTAGCCATAGGATTAAGATCATCGATAATTTCATTCAGCGGAAAGTATTTCACTTCGAATCCTTCATCATCATTCACATGTGGGATCCCTTCCGTTTTTGTGATTTCATAGACAACAAGAGCATTAAAAACTTCATCCCCATTTGGATATTTAAAATACATGTCCGGTCCGGACAAAACGGTGATAAACTTCAGATTCTCAATTTTCGTTTCAAGTCCAGCCTCCTCGTAAAGCTCTCTGAGCGCAGCTTCCTCAAAACTCTCACCGAGTTCAATAGAACCACCTAGTGTTCCCCAGTCTCCGGTGTCAGTACGTCTTTGAAGCAACAGCTCCCCATTTTCATTGAGTACAATTAATGCAACGCCTGTCAATATAATCGGTCTGGTTCCAACTTTTTTCCTCAAATCGTAAATGTAACCCATCTTTATTCCTCTCTACTAGAACAACTTGCCTTGCTGCTGAAGTTGATTTTCTTTAGCATTCCCAATCACTATTCCAGCGACCATGCCGAATGCAATACCGGTGCTATAAAGGGCATTGTCCGTAGAAAAAATTGCCATTCCTATAGCCAGCCCCACTGACATGCCCACTGACATAAACATCCCAACAAATGAACCTTTTGCAACGAGTCCATATTCTTTTTTTGAATGTTTCATCATTTCCTGAAATGCGAGTAAATATTCTTTCCTAAGTTTGTTGTCTGTAGGTCTTTCATGAATATAGATGGAAAGCAGATTGAAAGCGTTTTGAATCAGCTCGTCCGTGTTGCTTCTGAGTTCTGATGTTTCTTTGATTTGAATGATTTTTTTCAGATAGCTGATCCAGATATTTATTTTTAGTGTCTGGTTTTGTTTCTTGATAAACTTTGATTTGTAGTATTCAAACCTTTCAATCATCTCATTGTATTCCATTATGTTCTCCTCCGCTTTATGATTCAGTTCAAAATCAATTCATAGTATCCAACATCTCTCCATCCGTCGAACTTGTAGCCAACTTACGAAAAGTGTCCAATCTTTTTAAAGCCTAAACGTTCATGTAATCGTTCACTCTGAACATTTGGTAATACAACACCACCGATTACAGCATGAATCCCCTGTGCCCTCAACCTTCTGATCAATGATGTGTACATTGTAGTTCCGAGTCTGTTGCCTTCGTATCCCGATCTTATATACACAGAAGCTTCTACTGTAAATCTATAAGCACTACGTTCTTTCCATTTTCCAGCATAAGCATATCCTATAATCAAACCATCTTCTTCAGCAACAATCCAAGGATAAGACTCTGTTATGTTTTCAATTCTTTTTGTCATTTCTTCCACAGAGACAGGGTCCATTTCAAATGTACAAACTGCATTTTCCACATAGAAATTGTATAATTCACAAATCTGTTTGGCATCATTGAGTTCAATATTTCTGATCAATGCCTATCACCCCTTATCTTTTAGATGGTTTTTCAAGTACATAAATCTCATCCTCTAAATGGTCTTGGTTCGCTTTGATAAGCTTATGGACATCTTTGACCCCTTCGTTGTACGCAATTGGTCCTAAATAATCCATCATAAAATCGATTAGCTGTTCCGAAGCAATATTCCCAATACTCTCCATCTGCTCTCTCTCGAAATAATCCTGTACCATCCTCACCAAATATGACTTGTCATCCTTTGAAATAATCATTCTAGTATCCTTTCGTCTTTACCATAGTAACAAAAATTATATCATTTTAATTTTTGTGATACAATCCAAATGGGTATAATAAGATCAAGGAGGTAATTTTATGCAAAAAAAAATAATGCAATTACTACTCGTCTTTACACTTATGTCATTATTGCTTATAGGATGTAGCGACAATCAAAATGATCCAAATAGTGAAAATGAACCGGATGTGGTCGCAGATCTTGAAAATGAAATTGATGAACTCAATGCAGAAATACTCGCATTTGAGAATCAAATACCCACATATGAGAATCAAATAGTCGAACTTGAAAATCAAATAACCCTTCTTGAGAGCCAAGTGGTCACAGAAGAGCCTGAACAAATTTCTACTTCACTCATCACCTCTGCTCTTGAGGCCATGGAACTGATTGAAGCTGAAGATTTCACAGGTTTACAGAATTGGGCTCATCCAAATGATGGGGTTCGATTCTCACCATATTCTTACGTCAATACCCAGACTGATTTGGTGTTTGCACCACAAAGTTTTCCAACACTTATGAGTGATCCCGCAGTTTTGACATGGGGTTCATTTGATGGCAGCGGTGAACCAATTGAGTTCAATTTTGCAGATTATTACAATCGATTCATTTACGACCAAGACTTTCTTAATCCTGAGATCATTGGAATCAACTCCATAGTCGGATTTGGCAACACACTTGTGAACATCGGTGATGTCTACCCTACAGGTGAATTTGTCGAATTCCATTTCACTGGATTTGATCCACAGTATGAAGGGATGGATTGGCGTAGTCTGATCCTTGTATTTGAAGAAGTCGGAACCGAATGGAAACTTATTGGTATTATTCATAATGAGTGGACTATTTAAATATAAGATTGCGCATCGCGCAATCTTATATTTCGCGTAGTTACAATATTTCCGCTTCGCGGAAATATTGGGCGACGTTGTGTTTGCTTGCAAACATAGGAGCCTGCGTGCATATGTTCTACATTGTATGAACAGGAAACTTATTAGCGATCTCAGTTTATGACCAGTATAGTTTCGCTACAACACTGTCTCGAAATATCAACTGAGAGGCTAGTATAGTTTCGCTACGCGAGAACCATACCTACGCCCAATGTTTCGTTTCACAAAACATTGTACACGCTCTTATTTTTATTATAACGATTTATCAATCGCAGATTTTAAGA
>JAIOSU010000200.1 GCA_021107455.1 Clostridiales bacterium
ATGTTATAAAGGATCAAGGTTCTTATCGAAGGTTCACTGAACCAAATCCGGTGTTGCCGAAAGCACATATTTTATCCAACGGCAATTATACCGTTCTTGTGACAGACAAGGGAAATGGTTACAGCCGTACCAAATCAGATGCGGTCACCCGGTGGAGAAAAGATGCTTCGTATGGGATGTTCTTTTACTTCAAAAATGTGGAGACCGGTGCGAAATGGTCCTCTACTTATGCACCACTTGGCGTAAAACCTGATTTCTATGAAGTGGTATTTACTCCAGATAAGGCGTTATTCAAAAGAAAAGACGGACTGGTTGAAACTTCTACTGAAATCATTGTCGCATCTGGCGATAATGTCGAAATCAGAAGAATCAAACTTAAAAACAGTGGAAAATCTGAAGTGCAATTGGAACTCACAAGTTACTATGAACTGGTTTTGGCACCTCACAAAAGCGATCTTGCTCACCCAACGTTCAGCAATTTGTTTATTGAAACTGAATTCGATGCCAAATACAACGCACTGATTGCAAATAGAAGACCAAGGGACTCAAAGGAAAAAGGGCTCTGGGTAGCTCAAATGCCTGTGGCTGAAGATCCAAGTACAGAACGCATTCGTTATGAAACAGATCGCATGCTGTTCCTTGGAAGGGGGAGGACTGTTGCCAACCCTGTAATGGTTGAGCGCGACAAGCAGATGGCAAACACTACAGGCACGGTGCTTGATCCAATTTTGAGCATACAAATGCGTGTGAGAATCCAAGCTGAACAATCCACACGAATTTCATTTGTGACCATGATCGCGGATTCGAAAGAAGAACTTTATGTGCTTCTGGAAAAATACTCGAACATTGAAACTTGTGATGCATCATTTTGGCTTGCAGTCAGTAGAAGTCAAGTTGAGACAAGATATCTCAACATCAAAGCTGCCGAGATGGAGCTATACCAAAATATGATCTCAGATATAGTGTTCTTAAGTCCAATCAGGAAGAACTATGCCAGTTCGATTGCTCTCAATAAAAAGGGGCAGTCTTCACTATGGCCATATGGGATTTCCGGCGACCATCCGATCATTCTCATAGTCATTGATAAGGCCGAGTCAGTAGATGTTCTGAATGAAGCGTTAAAAGCACATGAGTATTGGAGACTCAAGGATCTTAGAGTAGACCTGGTGATAGTGGTCAAAGAAGAGAACAGTTATTTCAATCCACTGGCGACGTTAGTCAACGAGATTGTTTTCTCAGGACATACCACCGATGGTATCCGTTTGAGCAATGATATTTTTGTGCTCAATGAAAAGAATCTGGCTGAGAACGATTTCTACTTACTCTCGGCAGTTTCCAGTTTGATTTTTAAAGGAAATGGCATGAGCATGTTTGAACAATGGACAACTGAAGAGCCTGTGAATATGGCTACATTGCGTTCAAAAGTGTTTCAAAGAAGAATGGATGAACCAGCTTACATCAGAAAAACAGTGGTCTCCGACAATGGTATTGGTGGTTTCAGTGATGAAGGTAATTCTTATTTGATCCAGCTGGAAAATGAGCAGGTTACCCCTGCACCGTGGACAAATGTCATTGCCAATCAGGAATTCGGGTTTATTGTCACTGAATCAGGAGGAGGTTTTACCTGGTCTGGAAACAGTCGTGAAAACAAACTGACGCCTTGGTCAAATGACCCTGTCAGTGATGTTCCTGGAGAAGTGTTCTACCTCAGCGATGCTTCTTTGGAAGTGTGGTCTATGACCCCGCAACCAGTTAGAGAAACTAGTCCATACACTATTGAACATGGATTCGGATACACATCATTTGGGCACGTGAGTCATGGTCTTTCACAAAAGATGACACAATTTGTACCGGTTAAGGGCAATGTGAAAATCAGCTTGATCTCAATTGAAAATCTAACTCCGGAGCCAAAGGCAATCACACTCACGCATTATGTGAAACCTGTTATGGGGGTACAGCCTTCGGACACCGGGATGCATATTAGAACCTCGCTGGGTGAAAATGGAGCATTGTTAATTGAAAATCCATTCAATCAGACTTATGCTGGTGAGGTTATGTATATGAATACCTCAATAGCTGAGAAAACTGTAACGGGAAGTAAGACGGATTTCTTTGGCTCAACCGATATTAGGTGCCCTGAAGCACTGAAAAACACAAGCTTATCAGGCACAGTAGGAATTGGGTATGTCCCTTGCGCAGCGATGCAAATCGAAAAGACAATCCAGCCTGGAGAAACTGCAGTGCTAACTTTTGTGATCGGGACAGCAAGCAATATAGCTGATGCCACTAGAGACAGTTTGGCATTTGCGGATGTCGAATCTGCAAAGAGTGCACTGGACGAAGTGAAATCCTTCTGGAACAATAAACTAAGCTCAGTTCAAATCAGAACACCGAATAGAGCTTTTGACATAATGATGAATGGCTGGTTGATGTACCAAGTCATCTCGTGTAGACTCTGGGCGAGATCAGCATTTTATCAGTCGGGTGGAGCATTCGGATTTAGAGATCAACTTCAGGATAGTCTTTCGATTATGAACATTTGGCCTGAGCTTGCCAGGGAGCAGATTGCAAAACATGCCGCACATCAATTTGTCGAAGGCGATGTGCTCCACTGGTGGCACGAACCTGAACTTAAAGGAACACGTACTCGGATCTCAGATGATTATTTGTGGCTGCCGTTTGTGACTGCAATCTACATCGATCGTACCCAGGACGAAGGTTTTCTTGACCTGGTAGCCCCATTTTTGGAAGCGGAAATCCTAGAACCACATGAGGATGAGCGCTATTGTTCACCAAGAATTTCTGAGGAGTCCGGTTCGATTTAGGAACATTGTATAAGAGCGATCCATAATGGACTTAAATTTGGTGAGCGAGGTCTACCACTTATGGGAAGTGGTGACTGGAACGACGGCATGAATCGTGTTGGTGTGGAGGGCAAAGGGGAAAGTGTTTGGCTTGGTTGGTTCTTATACACAACTCTCCAAAAATTCATTCCTATTTGCGCATCTCGTCAAGATGACGAACACGTGACACAATTTACAAATGTCTCAAAAAAACTTCTGGAGGCGATTGAAC
>JAIOSU010000012.1 GCA_021107455.1 Clostridiales bacterium
ACCTCGGTTCAATCAAAGATGTGGAATTTGTGGAAAGTGTGAGAAAAGAAGTTGAAGTACTAGAGAAAATGGCTGTCGAAAGAGAACAAAAAGTATTGGCATTATCTTCACTTTAATAAGTAGACCACCTCTGAAGAGGTGGTCTTTTGTTTGATAAATTTTAATAATTGAAGTATAATTAGATTATTAAACTTTAGGAGATGTGTATATGTATAAAGTAGTCGGTGACAGCAGTACAGAAGTGGATCAATCATTTCTTGACCTATATCCTACAACAATAGTACCTTTTAAATTGTATTTGGATGGTGTCGAGTACGTGGATGATAGTAATCTGGATGTTGACCAATTTGTCGAAACAATGAAAAAATCTCAAGATCTACCTAAATCGGCTTGTCCATCACCTAATGATTTTCTTGAGCAATTTGAAGGTGAGGAAGAAGAAATCTATATTGTCACCATTTCATCAAAATTGAGTGGAACTTACAATAGTGCGATGGTTGCAAAACAACTCTACGAGTCAGAAAATCCTGGAAAAAAATTCATTCATATATTTGACTCGCTTGGTGCAGCAGCAGGTGAGACGCTTGTCACTCGCATGATACATGAGTTCAAAAAACAAAATCTCGTAAAGGATGAGCTTGTGTCTGAAGTGTCCCGTTTTATTAGTGACATGTCTGTAATGTTCATATCCGAATCACTGGACAACCTGATCAAAAATGGTAGAATTTCCAAATGGAAAGGATTGATTGCATCTACCTTGAATATTCTACCGATTATGGGTGCAGATGAGAACGGTGAGATCAAACTGGTTGAAAAAGTTCGTAATTCCAACAAAGCCTATGTTCGTTTGATTGAAATCATGCAGGATGAAATCGTAAAAAATGGCAAAAAGATTGTAGCCATCACACATGTTGGAAACTGGGAAAGAGCCAATCAAATCAAAGAGGAAATTTCTAAGATTTCACATGTTGATGAAATCATCAATTTGAAGTGTGCAGGTCTATCTTCGCTTTACGCTGACAAAAAGGGAATCATTGTAGCGTTTTAAGCAAAAAACATACCATCGAGAGACATTGGAGCCTTCCAATGTCTTTTTTTCATGCAATTATTAAATTTTATGATAAGGTTTCAAATTTTTAAATAAATATCATAAAATGATGCGGGACAAATATTGTTATTAATTAGATAAAATGATATGATAATCATGATTCAAAAATATATTTTTGAGGTGATATTAATGCATAAAAGACTGTTTATCCCAGGTCCTGTGGATGTCAGAGAAGATGTTCTCCAAAAAATGGCAACTCCACAAATTGGTCACAGAACGAAAGAGGCTTCTGCGCTCCAAAGAAGTATCTCCGACAAAATGAGGAAGTTAATGTATACCGAAAATGAGATTTTACTTTCTACATCTTCGGGAAGTGGTTTGATGGAAGGTGCAGTTAGATCATGCACTAGAAAAAGAGCTGCAATTTTTTCAGTAGGTGCTTTTGGCGACAGATGGTATGAAATGGCTACAAGCAATAATGTTCCGGCTGATATATTCAAGTCAGAACTTGGCAAACCGACTACACCTGAAATGGTTGAAGAAGCATTATCAACTGGAAAATACGATTTGGTGACAATAACTCACAACGAAACTTCAACTGCAATCATGAACCCTGTAGAAGAAATCGCAGAAGTCATGAAGAAATATCCAGACGTGATTTTCTGTATGGATACTGTAAGTTCAATGGGTGGCACTAAAATTGAAGTGGATAAATTAGGTGTGGATATTTGTATCACTTCAACACAAAAGTGTCTTGGATTACCAGCAGGTTTAAGTATTTGTTCCATATCTAAGAAAGCAGTTGAAGCTGCCAAAGAAGTTCCACACAGAGGACTTTATTTTGACTTGTTGTCTCTTTATGAGTACATTCAAAAGAAGGATTATCAATATCCATCTACACCATCACTAGCTCATATGTTCGCACTTGACTACCAACTTGACAACATCATGGCGGAAGGTCTTGAAAACCGTTTCAATAGACACCTTGAAATGGCAAAATTCACACGTGCATGGGCAGAAAAGCACTTCGAAATGCTTGCAGAAGAAAAATACGCATCCAATACTTTGACTACTATTAGAAATACTAGAGAAATCAGTGTTTCGGATCTCAACAAAGAACTTGGAAAACGTGGTTATATGATTTCAAACGGATATGGCAAATTGAAAGATGTGACTTTCAGAATCGCTCATATGGCAGATACTCAAATGGATGATCTTAAAGTATTGCTCGAGACAATTGAGGAAATTTTAGGCTTATAATCAAACATACCTCGGGGCAATTGTTGAACAATTGCCTCATTTTATGAACTTGGAGGCGAGGAAATGCAATTGAAAATATTGGCTAATGACGGCATGGATAAAAGTGCTGTTGATGCATTGGTAGCACTTGGTCATAGCGTTGACACCAACCATTATGATGGTGAGGCTCTGGTTGAGCAAATGAGAGCATCGAATGTTATCGTAATCCGTTCTGCAACAAAAATCAGAAAAGATCTTATTGATCAAGTCAAAGATAGTGAACTAAAATTGATGATCAGAGCTGGGGTCGGAATCGACAACATTGATCATGTCTATGCAGAGGAAAATGGTTTTACTGTTAGAAATACCCCTAATTCAAGTAGTGCCGCAGTAGCGGAACTTGCAATTGGACACATGTTCTCATTAGCTCGCTTTATTCATATTTCCAATGTAACTATGAGAAATGGTGAATGGAATAAGAAACACTATACAGGTGTGGAACTTTCAGGAAAAACATTGGGTCTTATCGGTATGGGCAGAATTTCTTACGAGGTTGCTGTCAGAGCGACGGCACTTGGCATGAAGGTGGTTTATACCAATAGACGTGGAAAGCTTGAGCAATACGACCAATTCGAGTATATGACCATGGAAGACCTTTTAAAGAATGCAGATTTTATATCGCTTCATATTCCATTTGACAAAAATTTAGGACCTACAATCAAAAAAGAACAATTCGACATGATGAAAGATGGCGTTTATCTAATAAACACAGCACGTGGTGGCGTAGTCAGTGAATCGGATCTTCTAGATGCGCTGAATAATGGAAAAGTCGCTGGTGCCGGTATTGATGTATTTGAAGAGGAGCCAACTAAGAACGAAGCTTTGATCAACCACCCTAAAGTTTCTGCGACACCGCACATAGGTGCATCAACTGGTGAAGCGCAAGAACGAATCGGTGAGGAGACCATATCTGTTATATCAAAATTCTTTAATTTATAAAATGGAGGTGCACTAGTGGCAGTTGTTAGACCTTTTAAAGGTATATTACCTAAGCAAGAACTTGTAGAACAAGTGGCATGTTTGCCATATGACGTTATGAATCGTGCAGAAGCGAAAGAAATGGCAGAAGGAAATCCTTATTCTTTCTTGCACGTTGTAAGATCTGAAATAGATCTTCCGGACACTGTGGGTGATTACGACAAGTTGGTTTATGAGACATCAAGAAAGACACTTGATCGATTTATATCTGAAGAAATCATGACGAGCGATGACAAAGCAAATTATTATATTTATCGCCAATTGATGAATGGTAGAGTTCAAACTGGTATCGTTGCATGTACATCAATTGATGACTACATCAATGATACCATTAAAAAGCATGAATTCACAAGACCTACTAAAGAAGTGGATAGAATCAATAACTTTGACTATTGCGATGCCAATACTGAACCTGTATTTTTAACATACAGAAAAAATGATAAGATCAATGCTATTGTCAATGATTGGATCAAGTTCCACATGCCAATGTACAATTTTACGTCAGATGATCAAATCACTCATATCTTCTGGAGATTGGATGATTCTGAACTTGTAACACAAATAGAGAACCTTTTCGAGGGAATCGAGTATCTTTATATCGCAGATGGTCATCACCGTTCTGCGTCATCAGTAAAAGTTGGACTTAAGAGACGTGAAGAGTTCCCTGACTATGATGGAACTGAAGAATTCAATTTCTTTATGGCTGTAATATTTCCAGATGAAGATTTGTTCATCATGGATTACAACCGAGTTGTCAAAGATTTGAACGGACATACTGAAGAAGCATTTTTAAATGCTATTTCAGAGAAGTTCGAAGTGGAAAAATTGGGTCAAGTTGAGCCATATAAGCCTATGAAAAGAGCAACGTTCGGTATGTACCTTGCTGGATCATGGTATAAAATCGAAGCAAAAAAAGGCATCTATGATGAAAATGATCCAGTAGATCGTTTAGATGTTTCAATTCTTCAAAAGAATTTGTTGGATCCAGTTTTAGGAATTGAAAACCCTAGAACGGATAACAGAATTGACTTTGTTGGTGGTATCAGAGGACTTGGAGAACTTGAGAAAAGAGTTCAAAACGGTTTCGCTGTTGCATTTTCAATGTACCCAACAACAATGGATGATTTGATTGGAATCGCAGATGCAGGAGAGGTAATGCCTCCTAAGTCGACATGGTTTGAACCGAAACTCAGATCTGGTCTTTTTGTACACAGATTATTCTAATATCAATAAAAAGCTACTTTCGATGAGTCGAAAGTAGCTTTTTTTTAGTGTTCGTCTAAAATGATCAGGTTTCTTCTATACTCTAGGTATAATTTTGTAAGCATGGACATTTGTGCATTCATTTCAATTTGAAGATTAGAAGCTACTGAGTAATTGCAGTTATCAAGGGCATCTCGAATTTGAGAAAAAATTGACTTTACATGCATGGAATCTTTCATGAGATTGTGCTTGATATTGCTGATGCGCTCCCAATTCACAATATCCAAATCTGTGATTTCATTTTCGTCATGCAATTTCTTCAATCTGCGAATTGTTCTTGTATTTGTTGGAATAATTCTCTCTTTGAGCTCTGTTGACCATTCATCCAGCATGAAAGCTTTGTAAGAGTTGATGATTTTCGAAGAAAAAACATCATCTTTTTTTAATATTTCTACTTTAGACACATTGGCATCAAAAGCCAACAAGTTCTCATAAACAGTTTTAGGTGGAACTCCAAACAGTGCATCTCTTTCTTCTGAAGTGAAATCTTCGAAAACATCTTCCTCACTTCTGTAAACGCGATCATACTCTAGGTAGAAGTGCTCTTCACCTTGAGTCTTATTGAATCCCTTTTCAATCTCATCTAGGGATTTTCCGCTTTCGAATGTCGCTTTGATCCCATCAAGGCAAGCTTGACATAGGGCAGCCAGGAGTAAATATGAGTTTGAGTTTGGATTAGGTGATCTAAGTTCAAAACGAGTAGCATAAGGGTTTTTTAAATCTCTGATCAATCCAATCAGTACAGTTCTGTTTCTCGAAGGAACTTCTGGTGAATGTCCTAGTGATGAAACAATACATACTGGAGCTTCAAAGCCAGGTTTCAAACGGTTAAGACTGTCGTTGGTTGAAGAGACAAAAGGATTGATGACTTCATAGTTTTTAAGAATTCCCATTAAAGACCCGTATGCGATTCTTGTCATAAAATTATTTTCAATATTGAGTGGAGTGAACAGATTGATTGTTTTTCCGTTCTTCATTTTGAGTGCCGCACCCACATGATGGTGTTCACCGCTACCGGCAACGCCTTCAAGTGGTTTTGCCTGGAAAGTGACATTTAGACCATTGGCTTCAAAGACGTCTTTGATGATGTCTTTTGCGACTATTTCTTTGTCAGCTGCAATAAGAGTCTCGTCGTATTTCCAATCGATTTCCAATTGTTCCATGACGTGTGTGAAGATATTTGTGCCGGCAAGTTTTGAAGTGACTCCACCGACTTCTTTATGTCCCATTTCAGGCTCGAAACCATAATTTTCAAGAGTCAACAATGACTTTTCCATGGCAGTACGAACTTGGCCGTAAGTACGCTTCCAATATTGTTCTTTAAGATTTTGAGATGCGGAAAGTTTTTCAATATCAGTTTGCGTATCCGGTGTCTTTACCCAGAATTCAAGTTCTGTGGCACTGGTTAAAACGACATCTTCAATATCGTCGATGCTTTCAATGCCCTTATATTCATTGATTAATTCAGGATTATTGCGAAACAAAGTGATGATTACCGATTTGAAATGATCTACGGCATTTTTGAGTACGCTTCTAGAACAAACAGGATTGTTTTCATGGTAAAGAAATGAAGGTATGTCTAGTGTTCCAGAATATTTGCCATCTCCAATAGGATGTCCCATGTTGTAATCTACAATCCAATGCGAATCCATATCAGGAATCAGATCTACTTTTGCATTGTTAATGGTGGCAATCTCGGGAAGATATACCGATGAACCATCTGTTTGGATCCCATTTCTAAAGAAATCCCCTAAATCATCAATTACCATATTTACAGGAATCTTTTCATCAGTGTGATTGTTTCCAAAATCTACAGCGAATAAAGAAACAAATTGAATTTCTGTGTGTTTCTTCAATAATGCACTTAATCTTGATGGTGATCTGTCCTCTTTTTCAATAAAGTATAAAGTGTTTCGCATTTCATCCTCCTTTAGATTGTATACATGACCTAATATAATGAATAATTATAGCATATAAAGAAAAAATGTAAAGTTTTTTTTATTGCTAAAAAACCCTACATTTATTGTATTTGTTTGTGTACACGAAGTTGTTAAGTTAATTATATATAATGTAATTATACTTAATGTTCGTCTTTATTTGTTGTAGCATTATAAGATTTAATCAAAACAAGTGACGTCATTACAATGATCGGTCCTAATATCAATCCTGGAATTCCGATGAATCGATAGCACGTATACATTGAAAACAGCATAATCAGGGGATGAGTACCAATTTTACTGCTTACGATTTTTGGCTCTATGATCTGTCGAGTCAATGTACTCACAACATAAATGACCAATAATACCAAAGCCGTGGAATATTCGGACATCAATGCAACTAAAATAATCCAAGGCATATAAATTATTGCAGGACCAACCATTGGGATTAAATCCACCAAAGCGACAACTAGTGCTATAAGCGGACTGAACGGAATCCCGAGAACAGTAAGTCCAATGACTGAGATGGCGAAAGTAATTGAAATTAAAATAAGTTGAGCTTTCAAGTAGTTTTTAATGGTGCCAAATGTACTTGATTTTATATGATGAAACAATGGGGATTTAATTTTGTCTGAATATTTTTTGATCAATGCTGATATGTCATCGCGATCTTTGGTGAAAAAATAAAGTGACAAGAACATGAAAAACATGAAAAGGCCAACACTTGGAATTGCTTTTACAACTGAAACCACAAAATTGAGCACTGAATCCGTAAAACTTGAAATCGTCCCAATAAAAAGATCGTAAAATTGAAAAAGAATATCGCTGAGTGCGATGGGGGTTTCCTGCCACGGTACGTTGAGTTGGATGAGAGATGCTGATGCAGTAAACGATTGTATATTTTGTCCTATAGTGGATAAAAACTCAGAGATTCCTCTTAATGCCATAATTCCCTTATATGCCGCAAAAGAGATTCCTGTTATGAAGATGCCAATAAAAATGACAACAACTATCAGGGACAACAAGTTGACGGGTAATTTTATCTTTTCTCTGATTTTTTTTACTAAAAATGACAAAGGCTTTGAAATCGCATAAGCCAAGAGAAAAGGTATCAATATGAAAAAAAACCTGTAGCCTAACCATAAACCAGTTATGGTAAGTAATATAAAGACTGCGATAAAAGTGATTTTACTGACGAAGATGTTCATATTGACCTCCAAATCTGTCATCTGCTATGTTATAATTGTATCATAACTCAAATAATAAAATCTGTTTTCAAAAGGTGATAATTATGAAGAAATTTGATTTTCGTAGCGATACTGTTACCAAACCAACACAATCTATGAGGGATGCAATGTATATTGCTGAAGTCGGAGATGACGTTTATGGGGATGACCCAACTGTAATTGAACTTGAAAAAATGAGCGCGAGTTTGCTAGGCAAAGAAGCTGCTTTATTTATACCCAGTGGAACCTTTGGAAATCAACTAGCATTGTTGACACATACAAAAAGAGGAGATGAAGTCATTCTTGGTGATGCTTGTCACATTATGATGCATGAAGTTGGTGCGGCTGCGGTTATTGCTGGTGTACAACTCAGAACGATTCCAACAATTAATGGTCATATGGATGCATCTCTTGTTAAAGCTATGATTCGTGAAGAGGATATCCATTATCCAGACACAGGACTCATTTGTATCGAAAATGCCCATTCTAGTGGTGCAGTGATTCCACTGGATGAGATGGCTGAAATCTACAACATCGCAAAAGAACATAATATTCCTGTTCACTTAGATGGTGCACGTATTTTCAATGCCGCAGTGGCACTTGGAGTTCCAGTTCATCAAATTGCGGCAGAGGCGGATTCCATAATGTTTTGTCTCAGCAAGGGACTGTGTGCGCCGATAGGGTCAATGCTGGTAGGGAATCAATCTTTTATCAATCGTGCCAGAAAAAACAGAAAACTTATGGGTGGCGGGTTAAGGCAAGCTGGTATTATCGCTGCTGCGGGTTTGGTTGCACTTAGCGAAATGACTGAAAGACTGTATGAAGATCATGAAAACGCGAAATATCTTGCAGATGAACTTGCAAAAATCGATGATATCACAGTATTTGAAGATCGATTGGATATCAATATGGTATTTTGTGAAATCAAAAGCATTAAAAACCATGAATTGTTTGTAAAATCAATGTTGGATAAAGGCCTTTTGATTAACGGACCTGAGCTCGGCGAATACAGATTCGTGACAAACTATTGGACACAAAAGGAATCTGTCGATTTGCTCGTTGAGGCAATTAAAGCAGCTGTTTGATAAACGAGGTGAAACATGGATTACGGAATGACAGATTTGAAGGAAGCTGTAAAACGATTGGAAGACGCTGTGGAATCCAAAGATCCTGAAGATGTAGATATGTATGTCAGGTTGATCAGAAACATATCCACTCAAATCAAGAACGAATTTTGGGCGACACATATGGAAGACAAAACAATTGTCATCCAACCCACTCGAAATGAAGATAAAAATTATCGTACAATAAACACTTTGGAATTTCTTTATAAACCAATGCATTTTTCAAATATCTATGAAGGCAATGAAATCGAGTATTTTTCTAAAGAACGTACTGAGGAGTTGGTGGAGTCAGGTGCCATAGATGCGCATAACGAATTCTGGCAAACCCATGAGATCATCTATGGAAATGTATATGGGTCAGTTCCAAGTGAGCTCATATCAAAAGACATGTTCAGTAAATTGATCAGATGCGGATGGAAAAAAGTCTCCGTGGATATTATAGAATACAAAAATGTTGAAAGCGACAAACAAATGAGAAGTGTCGCTGAAAAGAAATACCGTCATTATATATTATTAAAGGAAAATGAGACCAAAAGTACTTTGTTGCTCAGGTATAATTTTTAGTTAGGAGCATTATGTTCATTAATAAGGAAACATTACGTTTGGATTATCAGGTCGAAGTAAGTGAAGAGGGACTTAAAATCATTGATGTTCTTGCTACATCTATGAATGTCTCCAGTAGATTGATCAGAAAGTGTAAAAACAACAACAATATATTTTTGAATAAAAAAAACGGATCTGTAAATCGTAATGTAAAAACAGGCGATTTAATTTCACTAATGTTGGATCATGACGAGAACACTTTTGATCCCAATCCTATTCCAGTGAGGATACTCTATGAGGATGGCGATTTGCTCGTCGTGGATAAACCGCCTTTTTTGGTGGTGCATCCCACTAAGGGACACCCGGAAGGTACCCTTGCCAATGCACTGTCGCATCACCAATATGTGAGTCATCAGAATTACAAAATCAGATTCATAAACCGATTGGATCGCGATACTTCAGGCATTGTGCTTATTGCAAAAAATGCATTCTCACAACAGATTGTCTCAGAACAAATGCAAGAAAATACGGTAGACAAAGTTTATTTTGCAATAGTGGAAGGTGAAATGGTATCTGATTCTGGAACTATTGATTTTCCAATCGATAGAGTAGAGGAACTAGATATTAGACGTGCCGTGATTGAAAGTGGTATGGCTTCTGTCACTCACTATGAGGTTATTGAGAGGTATACTGCTCATACACTCGTTAAGATTAGACTGGAAACTGGTCGTACCCATCAGATTCGTGTGCATTTCGCTCATATTGGTCATCCAATGCTCGGAGATCATCTTTATGGACAGGTAAGCGAAATGATTGATAGACAGGCACTCCACTGCTATGAAATGACATTTGTTCCTCCTAGAGGGGATGCGAGGGTTTCAGTGATCGCTCCGATTCCAGATGATATCAAGATGGTAATGGAGATTTTGGATCGGCAACGAGATTGAAAAAAACCTCAATATGATGTATAATAATAAAAAGGCGCCTGGAATGTTGGTTGCAGCTATAAATTTTACCACTGACTATTTTTCGGGAGAACGTGTTCCTTTGTCTATGACAAGCTGCTTTAAGTAGAAGTCAGAAGCAACGGATAGTCCACCCACCTAACTAAGGTGTGGTGTGAAATTTGTACGTGACGGCATTCTGGACGTAAACACAACATTTAGGTCGATCTTTTGGGGTCGACCTTTGTTTGTTTTACATATGTTAACAAAATGTCAAACAATTCTAATGGTATTTTAATTTGAATTCTACTGTTAGCAATCGTATAATTACACAGTGGGAGGATATACAAATGAAAATCAGAAAAGAACTTTTATATATAGCTTCAATAGTACTTGCTTATGCTCTCAAGGCTACCTATTTTTACCTCAGTACGGATATGCCACTCGATAAATTGATTTATGGTTTGGTGACAGTTTCGGTTTTTTCAGCAATTTTATTTATGTTCCATAGAAAGCCTAAAATCTATATTGCACTCTCGATGCTGCTTACTGTGATCATGTTTGGTGATTTGCTCTATTACCGATATTTTATGGGCTTTTTATCCATTAAGTTGATTCAACAGGCAACCTTCGTAGGTTCGGTGACTTCAATTATTTTCTCAATCGTAAAAATTACAGATGTAATTTTGTTTTTCGACCTGTTTTTATTTTTAAGCATGAAAAAGAGAATTGGCAGAGTGGTGATTTATAAAAGAAAATCTGCGATCCTATTGACTATAATTATTTTACCTTCAATTATTCTTGGAATATCATTCTCCGAAATATACACTGGTATCAAAAAATATGAATTTTTTAATTATCATATATTCGATATCATTTCTACTGACTTTGAAAACAACCGATTATGGTCTGGGGATAGAAAGTTTGTTTTAGATCAGATGGATGAACGAACAGATCTTGGCATTGAATCCAAACATTTCGGTGTGGCTGAAGATAGAAATTTGATTTTGGTTCAAGTTGAATCTCTTCAAAATGATTTCATTGGCAAGTCTTACGAAGGACAGGAAATTCTACCGAATTTAAATGCGCTTATTCAGAATGATTCAATTTATTTTTCGAATTATTATCAGCAGTTGGGCAAGGGGAATACTTCTGATGCTGAGTTTGTGACTTTGAACTCGGTCTATCCAATAACTACAGGCAATGCCTATAATGTCTATGAGAAAAACGAATTTTTTGGACTTCCATGGATTATGAAAGAGCATGGTTATACATCCACTTCTTATCATGGTTATGAAGCTTCGTTTTGGAACAGAGAAAACATATACCCTTATTTGGGTTTTGATCAGAGTTATTTCGAAGATGATTACGTAATTGGTGAGAAAATAGTATTTGGTCTTGATGATCAGGATTTTTTCAATCAATCTATACCGCTTATGAAGCGCATAGAAGGAAAACGTTTTGACTTCATGGTTACACTGTCTTCACATAAGCCATTTGACCTTCCAGAAAACAAAATTAATCTGGCATTAAATGAAGAAGATCAGAATTATTTCGGCAGTTACATTCAGTCCATCAATTATGTGGACAGTGTCATGGGTAATTTCATTGAAAACTTGAAATCAGAAGGCTTATATGATGATTCCATCATTGTTTTTTATGGAGATCATTATGGAATTGGTGTCGAAAACGAAGAGGCCATTGATAGCCTTGAAAACTTTCTTGGTCGAGAATACACTCATGAAGATATGATGAATATTCCATTGATAGTGCACATACCAGGATTAGGTTCAAGTGAAACCTATGATATATCAGGCGGTCAAGTGGATTTGCTTCCGACTCTCTTGAATTTGATGGGAATAAGAAATGAGTATCTAACTTTTGGAAGAGATCTGATCAATAACGAAGTAGGTTTTGTCGCATCTCAAACCTTTATGGAAAAGGGTTCATTTATTGACAATGATGTTGTATTTGAGATTTCAAGAGATGGTGTATTTGAAAATTCAATCGCATATGATAGAGATACACATGAACCCATAGATATAGAGTTATGTCGAGAAGGGTATGATCATGCTATCTATATGGTTGATCTTAGTAAAAAAATAACGGAGTCCGATTCGATTGTTCAAATCATCAATGAATTCAACTACGGATCTGGTCAGTACTTGAAAGAATAAAAAAAAGCGCTTATGCGCTTTTTTTATTTGACATTTCTATGTTCTTTTTCTTGTGTTTCGATATTGGTTTTTATTTTGTTGTTTTGGGATTTGTTGATATCGACTAATTTTGAATTGCTTGATTTTCCTGAAGGCTCGTGAATTGCACTGTCCACCTCAATCTTAAGCTCTTCATCGGGATCAACGATGCAATTGCCTTTGAAAGAAGCCCCTTCTTTTGTATTGAAACTCTTAGCCAAAACATCGCCGACCAAAGTCGAATTTTGATAAAGATTCACTTTACCTTTTACTTTCACGTTACCTTCACAAACACCATAGATTTCTGAATTTGAAGAGGTTATATTGCCATGCACAAGTGCATTTTCACTAATGATGACATTGCCCAGTGTGGTTACATTTCCTATGATTTTGCCATCGATTCTGATGCTGCCTTCACTCTCGACGTCACCTTTGATCATTGAGTTTGGACCGATGATAATATCGAAATTGGATTCCACTTCTTTTTTTTGAAACATTTGAACCTCCTATTTTAGTAAGTTTAAAGGATTTATTGGTGTGCCATTATATCTAATTTCAAAATGCAGATGTGAGCCTGTCGTACGACCGGTTCTTCCCATTTTTGCGATTAAGTCAGCTTTGGTAACAGTATCGCCTTCTTTGACCAACAGTTCACTGCAATGAGAATAAACAGATTCATACCCATAACCGTGGTCGATGATGATCACACGACCAAAAGAACCGTTATAACCGGAAAATGTCACGACACCGGAACCAGCAGAATAGATTTTTGTGCCTACAGAATTACTGATATCAATACCATTGTGTTTTTTTGAGGCGCCTGTGATAGGATCTTTTCTATAACCAAATTTGGAGCTTAGTCTTCCAACCGTAGGATAGTAGTCAGGACGACTTTCCAGGTAGGTGAGTTGATTTTCCAATTTGCTGACAAGCTCGTGATAGACATTGGATTGATCGGATATGATTTCAGCGATCTCATCATTGGAGACCAATGCATCAATTTCCATAAAGAGCAAGTCATCATTATTAACATCCACTTCAGTTTCGCCAAGTGTTTGAACACTGTCCATTCTACTGAATGAACGACTGGTAGGTACTGGTAGTGATGAACTTGTTTCTTCATTAAAGATCAAAACAAGCTGAGATATATATTCTTGAGTTTGGTCCATTTCAGCCAGTCTGTCTTTTAAAAACAAAGCAGATGATTCAAGTGAAACCTTTAATTTATCGATTTCTTCTGAACTGCTTGAATTGATATTGTATAAAGAATTGATTTTATCTTGAGTCATCAACAAATCTTCAGCCAATTCGTGGTTTTCTGAAGAAAGATTGACGGCTTCCACTCTGGATGTGACGGTACCAAATAGCAATGACACATTGACGACAATAAGACAAATTAGAATGACTAATGCTATGGATAAGTTGAATTTCCACTGCCGAATTGATTTTTCAGCACCCGGAATAACCATTATAGTGACTTTATGTCTATTAAAGAAATCTTTGAATTTATTCATAAAACCCCCTGTTGTAATAAAAACTTAATATATTCTAACATAATTTTATATAAAAATACAACGAATACAGAAAATTTAGTTTACCTAATTACTAAAATTCTGTAAAATAGAGTAATGAGGAGTGGAAATGTGCTTTCCACTTTTTGTCGTATGCACAATTAGAAAAGATGGAGGAAAAACGATGAGAGATAGAACCGTACGAATCGAGGAAAATTTGAGGCGTGTGTGTTATAAGATAAAGAAGAAGGGAAGAGAAATTTTAAATGATGTTGAAATCACGCCACCACAATTTGAAGCCCTCCAACATCTTATTTATGAAGAGAATCTAACTATTGGAGAACTCAGCTCCAAGATGTATCTTGCATGTAGTACAGTCACGGATTTGCTTGATAGAATGGAACGTAATGATCTCGTAAAAAGGGTAAAAGATGAGAGTGACAGAAGGATAGTGCGTATTTTTGTTTTGCCTAAGGGTCACGAACTTCTTGAAAAAGTGATGGAAAACAGAAGAAATTATGTTGAGCAAGTCATTTCTGGCCTTGATGAAACTGTAATAGATCAAATCGACAACAGTTTTGAAATATTCAACAAAATTTTTGAAATCTAATTGTATCGAAGAATCTGTTGTAATGGGAGGCATTCAGACTTGAAAATAATTAACGACCGCTATGAGATAATCAAACCACTCACAAGAGACAACAACTGGATAGAGTACATCGTTTCCGACGTTCAGAAAAATTGCATGATCAAACGTATACGAATCTTTGATATTGAGATGTCCAATTTTGAGTTCATCATCAATATGGAAGATGAATTTGTCGAACTTAAAAACATTGTTCATGAAAATTTGTTGTCGGTTTATGAATTTCAACCCATTTATACGATTAATGGAAGTAGAATCAATAGAAAACAATATTTTTATACCTATGAGAATTATGATGAAAATCATGTTGTTCACTATAGTGATCTTAATAAGTCCGAAGTGAACAGTGTGCTTATTCAACTTTGCAAAGTATTTCGTTTCTTGCATTTCAGAGGAATCATTTATAAATATCTAAATTTTGATCATGTGCTCATTTTAAAGGATAACCACAAAGTTACGGTGAAATTGAAAGATATTGCCAACAACTACGTCAATGATTATCACTTTAAGATGGACCATGAAAGATTCAATCAATTCATCGCTCCTGAAATCATGTGGGGAGAAGAAATCGACCTCACTGTAGACGTCTTTTCTCTTGGCATTTTGTTTTATTATCTATATTATCGCATTGACTATCGTCAAAAATCGATCAACAATGTTGTGAAGACATCGAGTGCCAATGACATTCACAAATTTATATTAAAGGCTTCCAGTCATATCAAGGAAGAGAGGCATTCATCCATCAATCAGTTTATCGAGGAACTTTCCAAACTGATATGGATTGAAGTCGACAACAATGATTCCAGCAGTTATGACAAGATCTATGATCATACGAAAATAATCGGAAGAGACGCGATTCTTAAAGACATCCGTAATCTTATCGATGAAAAATACAAAAAAACTTTGAATTATAATGCAATTTATATAAGAGGCGAATCTGGGATCGGAAAAACAAGAATACTCAAAGAGATTGCTCAAGTTGCTAAATTCAATCGTTTCGATTACGTCAAACTAAAACCTAAACAGGTTGAGAACATACCTTTTGGAACTGTGAAGCAAATTTTAGGGTTTGTTCAATCGCACGATGACGTGTCACCACTTTTGATTCAGAAATACGGAGCGGAACTTTCAAGTGTTTTGCCTGAGCTTCAATCAAAATGGAATATACATCCAGATCAGATCATAGACGTTGAAGAACAATATCTTAGGGTTTTAAATCGGGTATTCAACTTTTTTCTCGAATATTGCAGCGATAAATTTATAATCATATTAGTGGATGATGAAGAGAAAATTGATCCGAGAGAGCGTTATTTCTATGACCAGCTCCTAGAACACAAAGGTGTATCAAACTATTTTCTGATCATTACAGGTTCTGAAGTAAAATCAAAGGAAAATTCAAAAAACGAACAACTGAGAATATTAAAGCTGCCGTCCTTGACGCTTGAGGAAACAGGAAAAATCGTAAAAGCGACTCTAGGTGTGAATTATATTCCATACCGATTGACCCACAGATTGATGCTGGAGAACCAAGGCAAGGCAAGTATCACTAAAAATATGATTTTTAAACTTTGGCAGGATGGCTACATTTACTTTGATATAAAGAAAATGCAGTGGGAGCTCGACGGATTTGATGATCATTTTGTATTTGAATATTTCGAAGGTAGAAAAGAAGATTATGAATCCCTCTTAAGTGATTTGAATCCCAAGGATCTAGAAAATCTAAAAAGACTTTCCATTCTAAAAAGTTCATTCAATTTGAATTTTGTTTTCAAATTTTGCCATATGGATGAAGAAGCCGGATATTCTTTTCTAGGCGAGATGGAAGATAGGAAAATATTAAATAAAAGAATAAGTGATGTAGAATACGTTTTTGTCTTTCATGACAATGAATTCAAAAAGGTATTTTTTGACAT
>JAIOSU010000274.1 GCA_021107455.1 Clostridiales bacterium
TACATCGCGTCCTTCTACATTTCCAACAAAATTGAGTTCCGTTTGTTTCAGCAATTGGTGGGTCTCAATGTAAAGTGGTGTTCCCTTTGTTTCTTCAGCACCAATATTGACAAGTGCTACTTTTGGGTTTTCAATGCCCAAAATCTTTTCGGCATACATACTGCCCATATAAGCAAACTCAATAAGGTTCCGTGGTTTACATTCAGCATTCGCTCCAGCATCAACCAGTACAGATGCCCCTTCCATTGTTGGGTATATAGTGCAAATTGCCGGTCTGTCGATTCCTTTGATTCTACCAACTTTGAAGAGGCCTCCTGCGAGGAGTGCTCCAGTATTTCCAGCAGAAACAAATGCATCTACTTCACCTTTTCTGAGAGCTTTAAGTCCGACCACCATTGAGGAATCACTTTTACTTTTGATGGCTTTGACCGGTTTGTCATCATTCTCTATTACTTCTGTCGTATGTACAATTTCTATACGCGCTGAGTCATATTTGTATTTTGAGAGCTCATTCCTAATCTTAGTTTCATCGCCGTATAAGACGACATCGCCAGTAATCATATCCAGTGATTCTACAGCGCCTTTGACGTTCTCCACCGGAGCAAGGTCGCCCCCCATTGCATCAAAACCAATTTTCATAATCCACCTCTATCATTAAACTAATACAATCATACGGAAAAAAAACAAAAAAGGCAATAGCACATGGCTATTACCTTTTATCTAGAAACGATTACGCTTCTTTTTGTTTAGCATCTCTACTGTAATAGAAACCACATTCCACACATTCTCTGTGTGATACGTTTGCTGCTTTACATTTTGGACATTCGATAATGTTTGGAGCTACCATTTTAGTAGTACTTGCTCTTCTCTTATCTCTTCTCGCTTTACCTATCTTACGCTTAGGTACTGCCATATCTTAACACCTCCTTAATCTAAGTGAATAAATTCTTAAGCGCCTCAAGTCTCGGGTCGATTCTCTCATCACTACATGTACACGTTTCTTTATTCAGGTCCGCACCACACCTAGGACATAGTCCCTTGCAATTTTCACTGCATATAACCTGCAGTGGTAAATTGAGGGTGATTTCTTCCTCAAGAATCGGAGCTAAATCAAGCACGCTGGATTCCAGCAGTGTCTCTTCATCTGATCCTTCTGTATCCAGTTTTGTAACCAATAGTCGCTCCACAGTGTTCTTCAAACTTATGGTCACTCTTTCCAAACATCTGTGACATTCGAAAATCATATCGCCAGAATAAGTGAGGGTCAAGTCATAGCGTTTATCAATCTTTTTGATCTTCCCAAAAACGTTGATAACCGACGCGTCGACACTCTTGATCGATTCCAAATAAGACTCGCTTAATATAAGATCGAAATTAAATTCCAGTTGATCCTGGAGTCCATTAATTACTTTTGTTAAATCAAGGTTCATATCATCACCTCTTCAATGCAACATTAACATTATAATTATTACGGAGAGGTTTGTCAAGTAAAAGTACTTACACAACTATGAATTTCTTATTTAAGAAGTTCCAGTGTATCTCTAGCAATCATAAGTTCTTCATTGGTTGGAACAACCATGATTTTTACTTTTGAATCTTCCGTATTCACGAATGCTTCTTTTCCTCTTACTTTGTTCTTTTCAGTATCGAGAACAGCGCCCATGAATTCAAGACCTTTACAGATTTCCTCGCGGCTTTCAATACCATTTTCACCAAGGCCTGCAGTAAATACTATGGCATCTGCTCCACCAAGTACAGTAGCATAAGCTCCAATGTATTTTCTCACGTTACCATGGTAGATATCCAGTGCAAGTGTTGCTCTTTCATTGCCTGCAGCTGCCGCTTCTTCGATATCTCTAAAGTCACTGCTTACTCCTGAAATTCCTAAAACACCTGATTTCTTATTCATGATGTCATTCATTTGATCAAGAGTCAAACCTTCTTTTCCCATGATGTAAGTCACGATTTGCGGATCGATATCGCCACAACGCGTACCCATTACAAGACCTTCAAGTGGTGTGAATCCCATAGAAGTATCTACTGACTTACCTCCGTCAATTGCAGCGATAGAAGCACCATTACCAAGATGACAAGAGATGATCTTAGTCTCTGATAAAGGTTTTCCAAGCATTTCTGCCGCTTTTTGAGATACATATCTGTGGCTGGTGCCGTGGAATCCGTATCTTCTGACGTGATCTCTTTCATAATATTCATAAGGAAGTGCATAAACATATGCTTGTTTTGGCATAGTTTGGTGGAATGCCGTATCAAATACGCCTACATTTTCAATATTTGGTAACAATTCTTGAATTGCCTTGATGCCGATGATGTTTGGTGGATTGTGAAGTGGAGCGATTTCAATACACTCTTCGAGAGCAGAAATCACATCATTGTCGATGATCACAGAAGCACTGAATTTTTCTCCCGCATGAACAACACGATGTCCTGCTGCTTTGATTTCCTCAAGCGATGCGATTGCACCATACTCTGGATGAACAAGTGCGAACAATACTTGTGAAAGCGCGTCTTTATGATTGTGCATAGGCACTTCAATCACAGTTTTTTCCTTACCTTCAGCTTCGTGTTTGAGTCTTGAACCTTCAATTCCGATTCTCTCCACCAAGCCTTTTGCCAATACACTTTCATCTTCCATATTGAAGAGTTGGTACTTAAGCGACGAACTGCCACAATTGATTACTAAAACATTCATTTAATGCCCTCCTTGATTGTATCTTAAAGATAATTAAAATCTTAGTGCTTTCGGTCATACATATATATTATAATGTAATTAGGCTATTTTTCAAGACAAATGGAGGATATTAATGAAAATTATTGGCATCGTGGCAGAATACAATCCATTTCACAACGGACATCACTACCAAATTGAGCATTCAAAAAAAGTATTAAGTGCTGATGGTGTCATCGCCATCATGAGCGGCAATTTCGTTCAAAGGGGCATGCCTGCTTTTGTTGACAAGTGGACCAGAACTAAAATGGCCCTTGAAAGTGGTGTTAATCTGGTCATTGAACTACCGGTTCACTACGCCACATCCAGCGCTGAGCAATTTGCTGAAGGTGCGGTCACACTCCTCCATTCCACAGGTGTTGTCACCCACCTCTCATTTGGATCGGAATCCGGTGACCTTGATTATATGAATCGAATCGCCTCTTTATTGGTTGAGGAACCCGAGCCATATAAAATATCCCTTAGAAATCATCTTTCAACAGGACTTTCCTATCCTAGGGCAAGAGCACTTGCAATCGATGAAATCCTTGGTTCGCTTGGAGACCATGCAAACATCAATCAGAGCAATATGATTTTAGGAATAGAATATCTTAAAGCAATTAAAAAATTGGACGCTCATATTACTCCATTTCTAGTTAAGCGAATTGGAAGCGGATATCATGATGAGAATATCAAATCACCATTTGCCAGTGCAACAGCCATCAGAAAAGCTTATTTTAATTCTGATGCCAACTTCAATTTCAGTGATCATATGCCGGAGATGGCCGCAAGAACCATAAGTGCCTTAGGTTCTCAACCAATGGACATATCACATTTTGAAAAAGAATTGTTGTTTATCCTCAGAAGGGCTTCAAGAGAATCCCTTTCGAAATATCGTGAAGTCAACGAAGGCCTGGATCATAAACTCAAATTCCTATCAAGTAGAGTCACAACATATGACGAACTTGTCGAAGGACTGAAATCCAAAAGATACACACATACCAAAATCAATCGTTTGTTAATCAATATATTATTGGGTATAGAAAAAAGAGAGTATGATTTGTCTGAGGTAGGCTATCTCAGAATACTTGGATTTGATGATATCGGCAGAAAAATCATTCATGAAATGAAAAACTCCGCCACATTGCCTATAATAACCAATATCAACAAAATACCGGAAGAACTCAAATCAAACCCTTTACTCGCTCTTGACGTCAAGGCATCGGATTTGTATGCAATGGGTCATACGGACTGCAAAGGCAGAATCGGTGCGCGTGATCATACTGAAAAAATGATTATATTATAAAGGAGGTCCTATGGAAAAGATACTGAACAAAGGTTATGTAAGATTAGTAGATGTCCTTGGAAGCGATCTAAGCGTTGTCAATTCAGCTAGAGTCAGTTATAACAAGGCGACATCCGAACTAAGGGACGAGGATATCAAACTGATCAATTTTTTGGCAAAAAATGACCACACAAGTCCATTTAGACATGCCACACTTCAATTTGAAATCTATGCCCCATTGATGTGTGCAAGGCAATGGTGGAAATACGTCATCGGCTCTGCACACCAAGATCCTTTTACAGCATGGAATGAGTCCAGTAGGCGGTATGTCACTGAAGAAGTTGAGTTTTATATTCCAGCGTCGAATGAATGGCGGAGTAAACCTGAAAACTCAAAGCAAGGCAGTGGAGATCCCGTGGATATCAAAATTGGACTTGAAGCAGTTGAAAGACTACTTGCTCAACATGAGGCCGGCATGAGAAATTATGACTGGGCTATTGCAAACGGTATCGCAACAGAACAAGCTCGATTATTTATTCCGAGCGCATACGGGTTGATGGTCAGATGGTACTGGACTGTAAGTCTGCAAGGCGTCTCCCATTTTCTTGTTCAACGTGAAGATGCACATGCGCAACATGAGATCCAGATGTATGCCCATGCTATCAAAAAACTTGCACTTGAAAAATTTCCAGTAGCGCTTGGCGCATTGCTAGACATATAAACAAAAAGAGCCCATATGGCTCTTTTTTATTTGTACTCATCGAGTTCATCAATATTCTCTTTTACAGTGTGCAGTACCTTGGACATATTGTATTCCACTTTTTTCATGATTTCTTCAGCATATTCATATGAGCTTCTACGAATATCTTCAGCTTTTTCTTCAGCATCATTCAATATTTGCTCAGCCAAAGTTCTAGCTTTTCTGACAATATCATTCTCATCTATAAGTTCCCGTGATCTCATGCTGGCGTTTGTCAACATGTCATTTTCTTGTGCTTTCGCATTTTCAATGATTCTCAATTCCTCATGTCTTGCATTGTTGATGAGTTCTTGTGAGAGATTGTTGGCTTCTTCAATGATTTGATCTTTTTGGGATTTGATCCATCTGACATGTTGATACTCATCCGGCAAGAGAGTCTGAATATCTTTTAATATGCTCAACAAATCTTGTCGATCCACTAAAATTTTCCCAGTAAGCGGTACCGTCGGTGCACTTTCCAATTTGTCTTCAAATTCTTCAATCAGCTCTAGAACTCTAAGTTCCAACTCTTGTTTTTTAGGATTTGTCATTTTCTCACTCCCAACTTTTCAATAATTGCTTTTTTTACAGGTTCTGTTACAAAACCGGATATGTCACCATTCAGTCTTGCAACCTCTTTTACTATGCTTGAACTCAAGTACATATAATCTGTCCTGGTCATCACAAAAACAGTCTCAAGTTCATTCAACAGCTTCTGGTTGACACTTGCCATCTGAAACTCGGATTCGAAATCGGATATGACTCTAAGCCCTTTTACCAAAATTGATAATTCTCTATTTCTCATATAGTCCGTCAATAATCCCTCATATGAATCCACATCCACGTTTGGCAAATGACTTACCGATTGTTTCAATAGATCTACACGTTCAGTTTGACTGAACATCGGTTGTTTTGTGCTATTGTACATGACTGTAACAATCACTTTATCAAATACTTTACTCGCTCTCTCAACAACATCGATATGCCCAAGCGTGACTGGATCAAAACTACCCGGGTAAACTGCTATTTTCATGTTGCCTCCTCAATAATGTTATGCCTGTTTTTCCATATTTTTTTGTCTTGATCCATTCATAATAAACCCCAACATTATTGAGATCAGGATCATTGATTTCATGTTCTATCACCACAAGACCTTCAGATTCTAGCAAATCCTCACTTGCAATCAGTTCAAGGACTTTCTTTATTTCTCCTGCATTATAAGGTGGATCCATCACAATTATATCATAACGCTCCCCTTTAAGCATCATCAAAGCTTTATCAACTTCTTTGATCAATCTTCTCGAACCATTTTCAAGTTTGGTTTTCTTAAGATTCTCGCCGATGATTTTCTCTGATTTCACGCTTTTTTCAATAAAAACAACGGATTTTGCACCTCTGCTTAACAGTTCAATTCCAAGTGCACCTGATCCGGCATACAAATCGAGACATCTCGATTCGATTATCTCATGATTGATCATGCTGAAAAGAGCCTCCTTGACGCGATCAGTAGTCGGTCTAGTAGCGAGACCTTCAATCGATTGGAGTTTTGTTCCTCTTGCTGTACCGGAAATAACCCTCATGAATACCACCCTTTTGCTATAATGTAAACCATGAATCCATTTTTCTGCTCAAAAGTCCAATATACTCGACCATTTCCACATTATTCATCTGGAATTCACCAATAACCATTTTAACATACTTTTGAACTTCCATTAAAGTGTTTTTATCATTAACAATACTTGCGAGTTTCAGTTCAGGAAGCCCATGTTGTCTGAGCCCAAAAACCTCTCCTGGCCCCCTGAGCTCCAAATCCTTCTCGGCAATATCAAAACCACTGTTTGAATTCACCAGTGTTTGTATTCTTTCTTTTGCAGTTTTTGATAGTTTTTCGCTGAGAAGAAAACAATACGATTGTTGATCTCCACGTCCAACGCGACCTCTCAACTGATGAAGTTGTGAAAGTCCGAACCGTTCTGAATCCATAATGATCATGATGGTGGCATTAGGAACGTTGATCCCGACCTCTATTACCGTGGTCGACACCAAAATATTAACTTCACCGATCTTGAAACGTTTCATCACATCTTCTTTTTCCTGTGCTTTCATCTTACCATGCACAAGACCAACATTATATTGACCAAATCTATCAGCCATTTCTTGGTAATGCTCAGTCGCCGAAGTCAGATCCATCGTTTCAGATGTCTCAACAAGAGGACAGACGACATACACCTGTCTCCCTTCAACCAGCTTCTCATTTATAAACTCATACATCTGTTCTTGTTTCTCTTTGCCCACAAAATGAGTCTTGATTATTTTTCTACCTTCAGGCATTTCATCAATCACGGACACATCCATATCACCATAGAGAATCAACGACAATGTTCTAGGAATCGGTGTAGCAGACATAATCAGTGCATGAGGCTGTGAACCCTTTTGATTGGCCATAATTCGCTGTCTGATTCCAAAACGATGCTGCTCATCGGTTATGACCAGCCCCAGTGCATCAAAGATTACATCTTCTTGAATAAGAGCATGAGTACCAATCGCAACTTGAACTGTACCATCAGCCAATGCTTCTTTGATTTGCTTTTTTTCACTCGCTTTCACATCCGAAGTGAGTAGGCAAGCGCTGACGTTATCGCCAAACGCACTTTTGAAACTCTCATAATGTTGTTCTGCCAGTAGAGCTGTCGGCGCCATCAATATGGCTTGTTGACCATTTAACACGGATAGATAAATCGAAGCAAAAGCTATGATGGTCTTTCCCGATCCGACATCCCCCTGAACCAATCGATTCATGGCATAATCACTGCACATATCTTTTTTGATATCATCAAAGGCTTTAGTCTGCGCATTTGTCATTTTGAAAGGCAAATGCTCAATCCAAGTAGCCAATGCCTGTTTATCTTTAAACTTCACTCCACTTGGCTTGTGATAATTCTTCTTTAATAAAATCAATTTGAGTTGTAATAAAAAAAGCTCCTCAAATACTATACGTTTTTTGGCGATTTTATAGTGCTCAGCAGATTTAGGAAAATGAATATTCTCAAATGCTTCTTGCCTGGAACACAATTTGGCCATTTGAACGATGGACGTCGGTAGATTTTCACTATATGAACTTTTCACCCTCGTTAGAACATGCCGATGGATATTGATCATATCCTTGTTGCTTATTCCAAGGGTCAAATCATAAACTGGTATGATTCCTAAAAAGGACGGATCCCCATCCTTTGCATATTCAGGTTGAATCATTTTGAATAGAATGCCTCTTTTTTCAATTTTACCAAAAAAAAGATAGGTCTTACCCACTTCAAAAGTATTCTTAAGATATTTGGGTGAGAAAAAAAGAATTTCTCCTGTTGCAAAATGATCAGAAACCTCAAGGATCATCATTTCTTTTTTAAATTTTTTAATCTGAATTTTTGCGACCTTTGCACGGATAACCGCCTGCTCTTGATCTTTTACCACAGAAACACTGTGCACCTTGCGTCTATCTACATACCTGAAGGGATAATGAGTCAAAACATCCTCATAAGTCTTAATTCCGAGCTTAGTTAAAAGTTGTTTCTTTTTTTCTCCTATACCGTTTAATGTTTCAATTGGAGTCAGAAGCAAAAAATCACCTCGTTTTTAATGGATTAATCAAATAAAGCGCTTCATCTGAAGCGCTTTGTGTAATACAATTTACTCAAGTGAAAACACATAATAATATACGGGTTGTCCACCAAAATATACATCGATCTCCAAATCTGGAAAACGTTTTTCTATAGCTTCAGCCAGTGTTTGCGCATCCTCTTCTGTAACGTCAACACCATAATAGATGGATAAAATCTCAGAACTTTCATCTCTTGTCTTCTCAATGGATTCAAAGATAACGTCATATTGATTTTTACCCACTCCTTTGATTTCACCATCCGCAACAGCTAGAAAATCATCTTTTTCAATGGACATTTCATTGAAAAGTGTATCTCTGACTGAATATGTGATTTGAATGGTCTTAACATTACCCAAACTCTCCAGCATTGCCTCAAAATTTTCTTTGGCGTCCAGTTCACGGTTGAAATCAAGCATCGCTGTAATACACTGTGGCATGGTTTTGGTAGGAATCACGTAGATATCCTTGTCACTTAACTCTTTGGCTTGATTTGCGGCCATAATGATATTGCTATTGTTTGGAAAAATAAAAATATGCTTTGAATTGCATCTGTCAATTTCCCTCAAAAAATCTTCTGTGCTCGGGTTCATGGTTTGTCCACCTTCGATATTGCCAAGTATACCCAAATCCTTGAAGATGTTGATAAATCCATCTCCCATTGCAACTCCGATAAAACCATAGTCCTCATCGTATGGGATGGATTCGATTGTCACATGTGATCCATCGATGATATTGCTATGTTGATCTTTCATATTTTCAATTTTAACTTTTTTGAGACTTCCATACTTTAGGGCTTCTTCAAGTGCAAGACCTGGATTGTTGGTATGAATGTGAACTTTGATCAGTTCCTCATCTTGTACGAACACCAAGCTGTCTCCCATTTTTTCAACAAATGCCTTTAGTTGATTGCCTTTCATATTATCGCCTTCAATTATGAACTCGGTACAATATGCGAACTCAATATCATCTGTATTCATATAGGCTTGAGCTGGAGCATTTTCAGCTACAGCTGGCTTGATGGATTCATAATTCGTTTCTATACCAAGCATGGCGTCATGACAACCTTTCAAAATGAACAACAATCCTTTTCCACCTGCATCAACTACATTAGCTTGCTTGAGCACTGGTAGCATTTCGGGTGTTCTCTCAAGTGTCTCTTCGCCCCTTTTAATCAACAAGGCGAACAATTCCTCAATATCTAATGATTCATCGACATATTCCATACCACGTTCTGCAATTTCGCGAATTACTGTTAAAATTGTACCTTCAACCGGTTTGAGTACAGCACTGTATGCAGTATCGGCAGCATCTTTGAAAGCATGGCAAAGTTCTGAGGAGTTAAGTTCCTTTTTCCCTTTGCATCCTTTTGCGAAACCTCTGAATATTTGCGATAAAATAACGCCCGAGTTGCCCCTTGCGCCCATCAAAGATCCTTTGGAAATTGTTTTTGATACTTCTTCCACTGTATCAAATGATTGTTTTGACAACCCTTCGACTGCGGAATTCATAGTTAACGACATATTAGTCCCTGTATCTCCATCGGGTACTGGAAACACATTTAAAGCATCAACAATATCTTTGTTCCTATTTAACTCATAAGTCCCCTGCTTAAACATTTTCGCAAGCAACTCAGCATTAATGGTTTTTAATTCCACTTGATTTCCTCCTAGCTACTCTTGAACTTTGACGCCTTCAATGTTTAAGTTGACTTCAACTACATTTAAGCCGGTTTGGGTTTCAACGTTGTATTTTACTTTTTCAATAATGTTTTCAGCGACAACAGACAATTTGGTTCCAAATTGAACTATGACAAACAAATTGATTTTTATACCTTGATCTTCAGAAGTGACTTCTACACCCTTTGAAAGATGTTCACCTTTTAAGATTTTAGCGATACCATTCTTTGCCGATTTATATGTCATTCCGACGAGGCCATAGCACTCCATTGCGGAAACCTCGGCTATAGTGGCTATAACATCGTTTTTAATGGATATATCACCATAATTATTTGTTATTTTTATGGACATGTTTTTCCTCCTTCTATTCCAGAGTTTATAATCATTTTAAGTTTATTTTATAGTAAGATGGGCTTAATATCAAGATAATACGTAGCAAAAGGACAAATAAATCTAAAAAAACATATGTACTGGGCTATTTTTTACTTGAAAAAGAGTTCTTCCTCTGATACAATATGTTTGTTATGTTGTGAGTTAATAACTCGAAGGAGGTGTAATAAATGGCAAGAGTATGTGATGTATGCGGAAAAGGAATGATGTCTGGTAATACTGTCAGTCATGCTAACAACCACAATCGAAGAACTTGGGCGCCTAACTTAAGAAGTGTTAAAGCTTCAGTAAACGGTGGCACTAAGCGTATTAAGGTTTGTAGCAGATGTTTACGTTCAGGTAAAGTCGAAAGAGCGGTATAAATTCAGAACTCAAGATCGAGCTGGCTCGATCTTTTATTTTGAAATAAATCAGCCAAAAAATAGGCCAAGCATTAAGCTTAGGCCTATTTTTTTATGTTCTGTCTTTTGATTGAATCAATAAAGCTTTCCCTGATCTAATACTGATATACCCCTTCTTTTCACTCAGCTCATTGCTGATACCAATGGTTTCTGAGAAGGCGATTTTCGCGTCGTCAAGCGGATATTTGAACCCTTTGAGATTTACTCCCTCTATTTGCGTACCCAGTGGTACAAGGGATATATACCTCCCAAAAATCGACTCTCTCTCTACGGTTCTTTCATGAGGTCCTTCGATCATTTCAAGACAATTAAGATCGTCAATCATATATGCTTTAGTATGTTTTATCCGATCCAGTAAAAATATATTCCCCATCAAATGGTCCAATCTTCCACCGAATCCGCCGATGATCACCACCTCATCAACATTTTTCTTCAGCATTTGATCGATGGCAAGTTCAGCATCAGTTTCGTCTTTTTCTGAAGGAAACCGATCACATACGGCATCAGGCCAAAGTTCAAGATAATCATCCAGCCCGTTTACAGAGTCAAAATCTCCTACCAACTGTGACGGAGCAATATTGAGGGCTTTCAAAATGGATAAACCTCCATCGACGCCGATCACCCATTCAAATTCAAGATTTTCAGAATATCTTCTCAAATGACTCAAGATATCTTCCTGTCGCCCTAAAACCCCGTTCAGCGCGATCAAACCAATTTTCATACGGCCGCTCTAAACGCCTTGACAGTTTGATCAATACTTGATGTATTGAATATGGCTGATCCGGCAACAATTATACCCGCACCAGCATCAACAACTTTTTTTACATTGTCGAGTTTAATTCCGCCATCCACTTGAATTTCACACTTGAGTCCTTTGTCATCAATCATAGCTTTTAGATTTTTAATTTTATCAGTCATGCTTTCAATATAACTTTGTCCTCCAAATCCAGGGTTGACCGACATGATCAGGACCATATCCAGTTCTGGAAGAATTTCCTCAATTGAGGATAAAGGTGTTCCAGGATTCAGCGCAACAGCAGCCTTTACACCAAAACTTTTGATATATTGAATCGTTCTATGGATATGTCTGCATGCCTCAATGTGGACATTTATAAGGTCTGCACCAGCATCTACAAAATCAGAGATATACTGGTCTGGATTCTCGATCATGAGGTGCACATCCATAAACAAATCAGTTTTGCCCTTTAGGGATTTCAGAATTGGTGCACCAAAAGAAATATTCGGTACAAAATGTCCATCCATAACATCTATATGGAGGTATTCAACGCCTGCTGCCTCAACTTCCTTGACTTGTTCAAGCAACCTTGAGAAATCTGCAGACAATATTGAAGGTGCCAATTTTACCATTTTTTATTCTTCCTCCTCAAATCATCTATTTCTTTATAAATATATACATATGCATTATATCGTTCCACTGCAAGTTTCTTCTCTGTCACAGCTTCCTTGACGCTGCATCCAGGCTCATTAAGATGAAGACAATTGTCAAAACGACAAGTTTCTTCAAGAATTCTGAATTCAGGAAAGAAATGCTTCAGCATTTCAGGTTCAATCTCCTCAAGTGACAATGAAGTGAATCCCGGAGTATCCACTACGATCCCCCCGTTGACCAAATCCAAGAGTTCAGAATGTCTGGTTGTATGTTTACCACGCTTGATTTTTTCACTGAGTGTTCCGGTTTTCAGTGCGAACTTCTCTTCAATGGCATTTAAAATGGATGATTTGCCTACACCAGAGGGACCTGAAAACACCGAGATCTTATCTACTAGATAAGTACTGAGTTCTTCAATGCCCTCACCCAAAAGCGCACAGGTTTTAATGGTTGGATATCCAGCTTTCTTATAGTTCTCACTGACACTCTCAAAATCCAATTTGGCATCCAGATCACCTTTGTTGAAACAAATGACAATGTCAAGCCCTGCATTTTCAGCCAGGACAAGCATCTTGTCCAATAATGTGATGTTGGGCATAGGATCTTTGATGGAAAACACGATAATTGCTTGATTTACATTCGCAACGCTAGGTCTGAGCAGTTCGGTATTTCGTGGTAAAAGTTCTTCAATCATACCTTTTTTCTCTTCTTCGTCCAAAATTGAAATCTCAACGAAATCTCCAACCATTGGTGATTTGTTCTGATTCTTGAATTTCCCTCTTGCTTTGCACTCATACATGGATTGGTTGTACTTCACATAGTAAAATCCACCAATGCCCTTAAAAATTATCCCGTGATCCATAAACACCTTTCCTTAATTAAAATTCAATCTCTTGTTCATAGCCTTTGACAGACCCATAGAAAACTGAAATAGTGGCAGTACCGCTACCTGTAATGGTTTTTTGGATTGCAATATCAGGTCCTTCAGATTTGGAATGAACATTTTCATAAATCACTTCGCTCACACCATTTTGAAGCATCTCTATTCTAATGGTCTCTGTATCACCCGAAAACTTTTCGAGTTCTAAGTGTATGGTCAATCTGAGTTCACTTTCAGTACCAACCGGTTCCTCCGGTTCTACTGGATCTTCAATGATTGTTTCAGGTCCGTTGCTGACAATGACTGGTATTTCTGTACCTTGATTGACCTCAGTACCCAAAAACTCTTGGGTGATGATTCTACCTTTTTCGGTCCCGTCATTCAGTTCATATGAAATCGATCCTAATTTAAGCCCCAATTGATTGAGTGTAACTTCAGCTTCACGTATGGTCATTCCAATTACTGAAGGCACTATGAAAGTCTTGACTTCAGGTCCTCTGCTGACGACCAAATCTATAACGGTACCCTCATCCATTTTTATACCCGATTTTGGTGTTTGATCAATAATCATATCTTCTGGAAAATCATTGAACTCATAAGTGATTTCCCCGACTTCAAATCCTTCCACTTCTATCATCACTCTGGCTTTGCTCAAAGTCTGTTGCTTTACATTTGGAATCAGTGATTGAATTCCGCCGTTACTGACAACGAGTTTGACAGTGAATCCTTCTTTAAGTTCTTCCCCTTCTGGATAAGACTGTGAAATAATGTGATCAACCTCTACATCATCATTAAACCTTCTTTCAGTCACGTCAGCTAGAAGTCCGACATCAGTCATCGCTCTAACCGCTTCATCTACTGGCATTCCTACTACACCCGGAACCGGTACAAGGTCCACATCGAAAATGTTCTTGAACTGATTGAGTGCAAAGATGCCAAATACCATAATGGCCATCACAAGAGCTGCCAATACAACAAGAGTAATGTTGAGACGTGTTGGTTTATGTCCATCGGGAACTTGATTGTTTTTCTTATCTGCTACCTTTGTCGTTTTATATCTCATAAGCTGATCTTCTGTGATTTTTGGTAGTACTGCCGTCTCCTGATTGATATGATTGTAACTATTTGCAAGGAAATCTTTATCGGACTTCAACATTTTAAGGTCATCAATAAAAGCCACCATATCCTGATAACGATCGGTAGGATTCTTCTCTGTAGCTTTCTTAATGATCGAAGCCAAGCCCTCGCTGATACTTCTATTTACTTCTTGAGGATTCGGCAATTCATCTTTGATTTGCTTGAGAGCTACGGTAACTGGAGTATCCCCTTCAAATGGTAATTCTTTTGTGGCCAGTTCATACATCATTATTCCAAGTGAATATATATCACTTCGGGCATCCACATAGCCACCTCTCGCTTGCTCTGGAGAGGCGTAATGAACAGATCCGATAATTTCCTTTGTATTGACAAGCGTGGATGTCGTTGCAGCTCTGGCAATACCAAAATCTGCAACTTTGATGCTCCCATTCTCACTTACAAGAATATTTTGAGATTTGATATCCCTATGGATGATGTCTTTATGATGAGCTTCTGTAAGAGCGGAAGCAACCTGCATAACAATGTTGATGATAGCCTCTTCGCGCATGAAACCTTGCATATGGACCAAATAATCCTTAAGCGTATTTCCACTTACAAGCTCCATGACAATATAATGATGATCATCGCTGAAGCCCACATCAAAAATATTGACTATATTGGGATGTGAAAGCTTCGCCGCCGCTTGTGATTCTTTTTTAAATTTATTGACAAACTCTTCATCGGAATTGAATTCTGTCTTCAATATCTTGACAGCAACCATTCGATTGAGAATCAAGTCTTTGCCTTTATATACAGTAGCCATGCCACCGGTACCGAGCACTTCCATTATTTCATATCTGTTACTCAGTATACTCCCTATGATCTGCGTCATTTGGGTCCTCCTTATAGTTCAATGCAAACAACGGTGATATTATCTTTTCCACCATTTTGGTTAGCACTTTGGACTAATAATTCTGATACCTCATCAAAATCGTGATTTTTAAAAATGCTCAGTATTTCATCTGTCGTCACCATATTCGATAGCCCATCTGAACAGATCAAGATATATTTGTAATCATTTATATCATAACTTGATTTATAGATTTCGAATTTACTATCCACTCCGAGTGCACTGGTGATGATATTTTTATCAGGATGCATTTCTGCTTCCTCCGCACTGATGCTTCCAATTTTAACGAGTTCCGCCACCAAAGAATGATCCTTGGTCAGTTGTGTGACACTGTTTTCGTTTATAGCGTAACATCTACTGTCACCAACATTGGCAATATAAAGGATATTATCTTTTAAATGGGCTACCACAACCGTTGTCCCCATCCCTTTACAATCTGGATTATTTTCAACATAAGCAAGTATCTCATTGCTCGCATACATCAATATTTCTTCAATGTCATATCCAAAATCGAATGTATCACTCAAGATTCTATCTTCAATGGTTCCAATAATTGCTTTCGATGCTATCTCAGAAGCAACTTCTCCGGCTTTATAGCCTCCCATACCATCTGCGACTACAAAAACCTTCGCATGGTCACTGATCAAATAATAATCTTCATTATTATTCCTTTTGATGCCTTTATCGGTTAAACCTGATACTCTCATATCTACCTCTTATTCATCTTTAGTCATTTTTGCTATAAAAAAGCCATCTGTTTGATCGACATTTGGAAAAAGCGTAATGGTGCCGTTTGACTCCACACCTGGCATATCTGTAATTTTCATCAATTTGAAATGCACATGATGTGATAAAAACCTCTCTACCATTTTGATGTTTTCATCAGCATTGATGGTACAAGTACTGTAAATCAAAGTTCCACCTGATTTCACATATTCAGATGACGTCTCTAAAATCTTATACTGAATTTCCGTAAGTGAGTTCAAATCTTCAATTGACTTATTGTATTTGATATCAGGTTTACGTCTTATTATGCCAAATCCTGAGCAAGGTGCATCTACAAGTACGATATCAGCTAAATATTTCAGTGACACATCAAAATGTGTCGCATCAAAAACTTCAGTCTTGATCATATTGATTCCCAATCGCTCAGCTGATTCCTCAATCAGCTTTAACTTCTGGGGATGCAGATCTCTCGCTATAATCTGACCTGTATTTTTCATGAGTTGAGCCATATGGGTAGTTTTACCGCCAGGTGCGGCACAAACATCAACTACTGTGTCCCCCGGTTTTACATTTGATATTTTGGAAACACACATGGAACTGATATCTTGAACTTGAAACCAGCCTTCATTGAAACCCATTAAAGAGTCAATGGAATGTTCGTTCAAATTTTCTACCATCACAGCATCTTCCATCCACTCTGATGGAAACACCTTTATACCTTCGGCCTCAAGACGATCAATGAATTCATCTCTTTGAATTTTAAGCGTATTCACCCGTAACCATAGTTTTGGAGTTTCATTATTTGATTTAAGAAGAGATTCAGTAAACTCTTCACCAAATTCATTCAGCCATTTTTCCACCAACCATTCCGGATGGGAATATGAGATACTAAGATGTGCAACCAAATGTTTATTACGATCAGGTAATTCGATATTACCTGATATACGAATGAAGGACCTTAAAATGCCATTGACGTATCCACTGTATTGAGGAGAGAATTTTTTTGCGAGTTTCACGCTTTCATTGACAGCTGCTGAATCGGGTACTTTGGACATGAATTTGATCTGGTAAAGTCCCATTCTTAGAATATTCAGGATTTCCTTGTTGATTTTACCATATCTTACAGTTGACAACTTCCTGATATAATAATCCAATAACAGTTTATTTTCAAGCACCCCATATACGATGTTGGTTATAAAGCGTCTATCAATATCAGTCACTTCGCTGGATTTCAACATTTCCTTTATCGTGATGTGGGAAAACTGGTCTTCCATTTCAATTTGTTTGAGTATTTTCAGGGCCAATCTTCTGGCGTTGTTTTTCATCTTTTTTCCTCGCTATCCTTCATTATACCAAATATCATCTTCACATTTAAGGAAAACCCATTATTTATTAAATAATCTTAACAAAAGCGATTGATGAATCAATCGCTTTTTCTGATTTTATCTATAAGTTTTTTACGCTTCTCGTTGATTTGATTCAATTCGTTGACTAATAGACCATCATGTTTTCTATCTTTTTCAAGGAAGAACATGGAAAGTCCGCCCAGACCGACATGAGTACCGACTGAAACTCCCATTTGCATGAGATAAATCTCACCTTTGAAACTTGTTTCATTTCTCATCTTAAGTTCCAGATTTTGAGCATATTGATAATCTGATGTATACCCGATAATCACAAAATCAGACAGCTCCTCATCAACCCTGGCATTATATTCCTTGACGTAATGGTCAAGAACGTTTTTCCTGCCTCTTTCTTTAGCAACAATCGCCCCTTTTCCATCTCGCATGGACATGATTGGTTTGATTTTAAGGAGTTTTCCAATGAAGGCGCTTCCATTTGTCAAACGACCACTTCTAAGCAGGTGATTCAAATCGTCTACAGAAAGAAAATGTTTGATATGAGTCTTGTAAGTTTCACAAAAATCTACCAACTCATCAAATGTGAACCCTTTCTCCATCAATTTGATACACTTTATGATCATCCAACCACTACCGTGACTCATGGATTTAGAATCAACAACATGAAGAGGAAAATCTTTGTATTTTTCAATCTCAAAAAACATATTCTTGGCTATCTCCGCAGATTGATAAGATCCACTCGTTCCACTGGACATACAGATGCACAAGATTTCGCTATATCCCTTTTCCACTGCAGACTCAAAGAGCTCCAAAAAGTAACTGGGGCTTGGCATAGCTGTTGTAGGATGTTTGGACAATCCTTCCAATTTAGCAAAAAATTCATTAGGCGTGATATCAATTCGATCCCTATAATCCTTTTCTTCAATACGTATGGTCAATGGTGCAATACCGATGTCGTATTTTTCTATCCACTCATCGGATAAATCACATGTTGAATCCGCTATCAATTTGATCATATGCGCCTCCTTTCAATCCATTGTAATTCAAAATGACACTCCTGTAAATAGAACAACCCCGCTTCGACGAACAAAGCTGGGGTATTTTTTATTCGAGCACGATTTCTTTTGATGTCAACCATGCTTGATGCTCTTCGAGAGCTACTGAAAATATTTTTCCTGCATTATCTGCAATCTTGGATTGATGATATTTAAAGAGCATTTCACCTCTGAATTTACCAAGAATTTCGATTTTCCCAGAATCATGGCTCATGATGAATTTTATTCGTTTACTATGTCCATGCATCATTTTTTTCGCATCTTCAACTATTTGAACAGATTCTTCGAGTGGCAGTTGGAACTGGTTTTTTACACCTCTGACAGGTCTGCATTGAAAAATGTAATAAGGTATGATGCCTTTTTTCACCAATTCATTTTGAAGAGTTGCGAGGGTCAACGGATTATCATTGACGCCTTTAAGAAGCACAGTCTGATTGTTCACGATGATGTTGTTATCGAGCAAGACATTGACCGCTTTCATGGCTTCATCTGTAATTTCAACTGGATGATTGAATTGAGTGACTACATAGATCTTCTTTATCTGAGAATATTTTTTCAGTATGCCAATGAGTTCCTCGTCCCCATAAATCCTATCAGGGAAAACAACCGGTGTTCTGGTTCCAAACCTGATAAAGTCGATATGATTGATTTCAGTCAGGGCAGCAAGATAGGATTCAATCAGGTTATTTTCCAGCAAGAACGAATCGCCTCCAGTAATCAGCACATTGTTGATTTCTGTATGTTCCTTTATATAATCCACAGCATCATTTATGAAACCAAGTGTTTCATTATTTGATGTGCCGACCAATCTTTTCCTGAAACAGTGTCTGCAATACATAGCGCATTTATTGGTTGAGAGCAAAAGAGCCGTTGTACTGTATTTGTGTTGCAGGCCTTTCATCTTAGTGTTCTGAGATTCTCCACTGGTGTCAAAATCACCACTGATGTCGAACTCATCGATAGTTGGTATTGCCATCTTTCGAATAGGATCATCAGGATTGCTCGGATCAATCAAATCCAAATAATAAGTTGTTGAGGACAGTGGAAAATGTTTAATGATCTTATCATAATCATTTGCTTCATCAGGTGAAATATCAATAAAATTCTGCAGCTGTTCCACATTGTTTACATTGTTTTTTAAAGTATCTTTCCAGGCCATTCTTACCTCCTTTGTCGTATATTAGTCTATGAGACCTAGACGTTATAAGTTGTGCTTAATTTAGTTCCTTATTATATCATACTGGCTTATAATAACAAAGTAAAAAAAACCCGAATCAACGGGTTTTTTTGATATTTGTTGTTATAATTAATCTCTTCCTCTGATCAACAACATTCTTAATAGTTGTCCTATCGCCATTGCTGCTGCAGCAACATATGTCATAGCTGCTGCGTTAAGAACCTTTTTGGCATGTTTGTTTTCTTCATCTGCAAGAAATCCATATTCATCCATCATTCGAAGCGCCCTAGAGCTAGCATTGAATTCAACAGGTAATGTAATCAGTTGAAATGCAACTGAAAAAGTGAAAAAAAGTATGCCTATATTGATTAGAAATGGTAATGATAGCACAATTCCAGCAATAAACAGTGGCCAAAGTGCTTGTGAACCAAGTTGTGCAGCAGGTAAAATGGCTGTCCTTAATTTTAACGGTACATACCCTTCCGAATGCTGCAGGGCATGACCTGCCTCATGACATGCGACGCTCACTGATGCAACAGAACTATTGTCGAAAACCGGTTCGGAGAGTCTGATCACTTTAGCTCTGGGATCATAATGATCTGAAAGATAACCATGTACACGTTCCACTCTAACGTCAGTAAGTCCATTTTGTCTCAACATCGCTTCAGCTGCCTGAGCTCCTGTCATACCTCTTGAATTTCGGATTTTATGATACTTGTTGAAGGTTGATTTAACTTTCATACTCGCTACAGAAGCCATGATCATCAAAATTATTAATATAAAAGTACCGCTTCCACCAAAATACATATTATGCCTCCATTTCTCCCAGTACTGTTCCAATCTCAATTTCATGACCAAGCAAAAATGCATGGGCAGACATTCTTTTGAGGCTACCAAGTTGAAGTTCTTCAATCAAAAGTAATCCATCGCCTGTCATGACGCATATTCCCGATTTGTCACTTGTTAAAACGGTTCCTGATTTTTTATTTGTCCATTCAGTTTCATGTTCCTCAATCGGCTTTGCTCTGAATATTTTCAGTGTTTCATCCTTATATTTAGTATGTGCAACTGGCCATGGATTGAATCCTCTGATGCGATTGCAGATCATAGCCGCTGACATATTCCAATCTATCAATGATATTTCTTTGCTGAGCATTGATGCATAAGACGACTCTTCACCGTTTTGCTTAACCCGATCAAGTTCTCCTTTTTCAAGTTTATCGAGCGTCTCAATCAAAAGATCCGCTCCTCTTACTGACAGAAGGTCATGCAGTTCTCCCGCATTCATGTTCGACGTGATCTCAACACTGCTTTTTAAAAGCATATCCCCAGTATCAAGACCTGCATCCATTTGCATGGTTGTTATTCCTGTGATTTTTTCACCATTTGCTATAGCCCAGTTAATGGGTGCCGCACCTCTATATTTAGGAAGTAACGATGCATGAACGTTGATACAACCAAACTTTGGTATATCGAGGATCTCCTGTGATAAAATTTGCCCATATGCCACAACGACAATGACATCAGGATTAAGTTCCTTAAGAAGATCGACCCATTCTTTTTTTCTGATTTTATCAGGTTGATATACACTTATATCGTACTTTTCTGCTGTGATTTTGACAGGCGTCGGGGCCATTTTTTTACCCCTGCCTTTTGGTTTGTCCGGCTGTGTAAAAACCCCGATAACCTCATGATGTTCTATGCAGTTTTCAAGAGTCTGAACTGCGAATTCTGGTGTTCCCATGAACACAATTTTCATATCATCACACCCTATTCAGCGATTTTTTCTGTGTCTTCTAGTTGCTTATCGATATAAAGAATACCATTCAGATGGTCAATTTCATGGCAAAGTACTCTCGATAATAGTTCTTCACCTGTGAGCTCATAAGAGTCTCCTGTGACGTCCTCATACTGGACAGTGACTTCATACGGTCTCTCTACCATTCCATGGCGTCCGGGTAAACTTAGACAGCCTTCTTCTTCAATTTGCTTGCCTTTTTTATCGATTATTCTCGGATTGATGAGCGCCATTGGTCCCTCGTCATCATAAAGGTCAAGTACAATGACTTGCTTTAATATCCCGATTTGTGGAGCCGCGAGTCCTACTCCATCGGCATGATGCATAGTTTCTACCATATCATCGACCAACACCTTTAATTTCTCATCAAACACAGTGACTGGTTTGCTCTTTTTTCTCAGTATCGGATCGTCATCAATTCTAATTATTCTGATTGCCATTCTATCCCTCCCATTTGATTTCACTATTATTATAGTATATTTGTAGCGTTCAAATCTATAGCCAATTTGCAATTGTCTACCTGAGCAAATCTGGTATCAAGATTTTTTACGTATTGTTTGATCAATTCCTGATGTTCAGGCTTGCATTTGATTAGGACCTGCCATCTGTACATTCCATCTATCTTCTTTAATAATGCGGGATTTGCATCATATAAGTCAACGGAATTTTGTAAACCATTCTTTAATAATCTATTTCGTAAATAAGACTGGGATTTTTCAGCATATGATTTGCATACTTCTTCCTCCTTACTTGAAAAAAGAAGATTGATGATTTGTGTGAATGGAGGATAATTCAGCGCATTTCTAAACTGAATTTCAGCATCATAAAACGCCTCATAAGTCGTGTGATTGATGGCATAGTGATCCGGTACATACGTTTGTAGAATCACCTCGCCTGAAATTTCACCTCGACCTGCTCTTCCAGCAACTTGATTGAACAATTGATATGCCCGCTCAGAGGACTGATAACTCGGAAAATTAAGGATTAAATCGGCTGAAAGTATTCCAATCAAAGTCACACGTTTGAAATCGAATCCTTTTGCAACCATTTGGGTTCCAATTAAAATATCCGTGCTTGAATTTTCAACGTTTTTGACAATTCTCTCCACACTGCCTTTGCGAGTGGTGGTCGTTTTGTCCATTCGATCGACCGTAGCATTTGGAAAAAAAGATTTGATTTGTTCCTCAACCTTTTCTGTACCAACACCGAAATATTTGAAATAGGTACTTTGACATTTGGGACAAAGTTTTGGGATGAAACTTTCATAACCACAATAGTTGCATCTAACTGATTTTTCACCTTTAAAATAAGTCAATGTGACATCACAATTCGGACATGCAAGAGTGAAACCACAGCTTCTACATGAAACAAAGGTGGAATGCCCTTTCCTATTGAGAAAAATGATGACTTGTTCCTTTTTCTCCAGTCGCTCCTCTATGGCTTTATGAAGTCTCTCGCTCAAAATCGAACGATTGCCATTCAATAGTTCATCACGCATATCCACAATCTCGAAACTCGGAACTTCTTTGGAATTGTACCTTGCATTGAGTTTCACAAGTTTTCTATTTCCGCTTAAAGCGTCATAATACTCGTTGATGGATGGAGTTGCTGAGCCGGAGACAACAATGGCTCCTGTCTGGGCGGCTTTAAATTTGGCGACTTCATAAGTTGAATATTTAGGTCTCTTTTCTGAACGGTAAGTATTCTCATGGCTTTCGTCGATGATTATTACTCCTAAATCTTCAACAGGTGTGAAAATGGCTGATCTGGCTCCGATAATCAGATCGTATTCCCCTTTTCTGATTTTTTTCCATTGATCATGTTTTTCGCCTTGAGATATTTTGGAGTGGATCAGAGCGATTCTCTCTTTACCGAATCGACTGACAAAGCGGGCTACAATCTGAGGTGTAAGTGCAATTTCCGGAACCATCAATATTGCTTTTTTTCCCTTACCTATAAAGTATTCAATCAGTTCAGCATAAACTTCAGTTTTTCCACTTCCTGTGACACCATGAAGTAAAAAATCGTCGCTGACCTGGTTCTCATAGTCTTCAAGTATTGAACTGTAAACATTCATCTGTTCACTGGTAAGCGATATTTGAGATTTGTCCTCATGACTTTCCATAAAAACAGGAATTCTTAAATCTTCTTCTTGCTCAATTCTAAGAACACCAGCTTTGACAAACCCATCTACAACACTTTTGGAAATTTTAAGTTGATCTTGTATATCCAGACGTTTTACTTTTGGAGTATTTAGCATATGCTCAGCAAGCTTGATCTTTGCATTGTGATGTTTTGGGATTTTACCCATATATTCCAAAAGCTTGTCTGTCGTCACCAACCACTCAATATATCTGTCTTTGACAACGACTTCGTATCCTACCTCAAATTCAATCCTACCAAGAGCAACCAATCTCTTGATTGCATTTTTTTGTGTGGACGAAGCATATCCCGATATAATGGAATCTTCTTTTAAGGGACCGTTTTCCAGACATGAAAGAACTGCAATCTCAGGTTTGGATAAAGAAACCATCTCAGAATCTGAATGATCAATGACTCTATAAGTTTTGAATTGATTGGTCATTGTTCCGGATGGCAACAATAAGCTAACCGCTTCAGCATAACTGCATAGATATTCCGTTCTTATGAAATCCATCCATTTAAGATCATCGGATGTCAAGAAAATACCATCATCAAAGACGTACTTTAGCGGTTTAAGTTTGTATTTTGAGGGTTCACTCATTTCATCCATTACATTATAGACAATACCTTCAATAAATGTGGATGGCCCAAACGGAACTATTACTCTTGCTCCGATCGAGATATCCATTCTAAATGCTTCGGGAACAATATAAGTAAACAAGTTGTCTATGCCTACTGCATTTCTTAGGATGATGACTTCTGCATACATACTCGATCTCCTCAATTTAAAAAAGAGCAGGCCTCCCCACTCTTATATTTGATGGTATTCTATGACCTTGTCAATTATGATTCTGGCCACTTCACTTTTATTCATGCAATCGTATGATGTGCTGCGTCCATTTTTCTCAAAAATTGTGACGATGTTTGTATCTACGTCAAAACCGGCACCTTCTGACTTTACATTGTTGGCCACTATCATATCAAGATTCTTCTCGTCTAGCTTTTTAAGTGCATATGTTTCGAGATTTTGCGTCTCTGCTGCAAATCCAATCAAAATTTGCTTCCTCTTATGCTCTCCAAGGGTTCTTAATATGTCAGGGTTTTTCACCATTTTCAAAGTGACGGGATCATCATTTTTTTTGATTTTCTCAACTTCAGCATGCTCCGGTCTATAATCCGACGGCGCTGCTGCTTTTATGATTACATCGGCATCAGCTTCCGCCATGACTGCATCAAACATTTCTTTCGTTGTGGTCACGCTGATAAAAGTCACTCCTGCTGGAGGAGTCAAATTGGTCGGACCGCTGACAAGAACGACTTCTGCACCTTCTTTGAGCGCTTCGATTGCAATTGCATAACCCATTTTCCCACTGCTTCGATTCGAAATGTATCTTACCGGATCAATTGGTTCCTGCGTCGGTCCCGCTGTCACTAGTATTTTTTTCCCTTTTAGCTTTTGTGACTTGGTGAAATATCTGATTACTTCAGAAACAATCGCTTCAGGATCCTCGAGCTTACCTGCCCCCACATCGCCACATGCAAGCCTTCCTGAACCGGGCTCAATCATGTGATAGCCGTAATGGACAAGTTTTTTGACGTTATCTTTGAAAATTGGATTTTCATACATCTTGGTGTTCATCGCCAGAGCCATATAAACCGGTGCTTCTGTCGCCATTACTGTTGTGGTGAGCATGTCATCAGCAATACCACCGGCAATTTTACCGACTATATTTGCAGTCGCAGGTACAATCAAAAATAGATCTGCACGCTTTGCGAGTGCAATATGTTCAACATCCCAAGTCTTGGGATCTTCAAACATTTCAGTGACGACATAATTTTGTGAGATGGATTGAAAGGTCAAAGGACTGACAAACTCAACCGCATGTTTTGTCATGATCACGTACACATTCGCGCCTAATTTTTTAAGTCTACTGACGACATCTGCAGCTTTGTAAGCAGCAATACCACCAGTAACACCGATGACTATATTCTTATCCTTCAACATGAAATCACTTCCTTTAAAGAATGACTAGATTCTATCTTTTGGTGGTTCAGGAATATGCGCTTCGATATCATCGTTCATAATTTCTTTGATCGCGAGTGACAATGGTTTTTCAATTTCCATATCAATGGCATCGTCTTCTCCGTCAGTCAAATAACGAGCGCGTTTCGCTGCAAGTATACAGAGTGCGTAACGGTTTCCAGTTTTTTCAATTAATTCATCAATTGATGGTTTAAGCATTTTCCTTTTCCTCCTTGAATTTGACAACAATATCCTTGATGTCTGCATTCACACGGCATTTTTCAGCAGTTATGATAGCTTGTAAGACATCAGTCGAGTGTTCAACTGTGTCATTGACAATGAAATAATCGTAATTTTTGATCTGTTCAATTTCCTGATAGGCACTGGACATTCTTTTTTCCAGTGACTCAGGAGTTTCAGAACCTCTACCGACTATTCGATTCTTTAAAGTTTCCATCGATGGTGGTAATACAAACACAAAAATACCTTCTGGATACTTTTGTTTGACTTGAAGTGCACCTTGAATATCGATTTCAAGCAGAACATTTTCTCCATTGGTGATTTTTTCGATTACAAAATCTTTTGGCGTTCCGTAATAATTGTCATATACTTCAGCATATTCCAGAAAGCCTCCATTTTCAATCATGGATTCAAACATTTGCTTTGTGATGAAATGATAGCTTTTACCATCCACTTCTGCATTTCTTGGTGCACGCGTCGTTGCAGAAACAGATACGACTATACTATCATCTCTTTGGATCAGTTCTTTACATATAGTACCTTTTCCAGCACCTGAGGGTCCTGAGACAATAATTAGCAATCCTTTGTGATTCATCATGACTCCCTTACTCGATGTTTTGAATTTGTTCCCGGATTTGCTCAATTTCACTTTTGAGTTCAATAACTCTGTTTGAAATATCGAAATCAGGTGATTTGGATCCGACTGTATTGATTTCCCTGTTCAATTCCTGAATTAAAAAATCGAGTTTTCGACCCATGGGATCTGCAGAATTTAGAATTCCCTCAATTTGATCCAAATGGGAATAGATTCTGACTATTTCTTCATTGATATTGGTCTTGTCCGCATAAATGGCGATTTCGTTAGCAATTCTCGCCTCATCTATTTCAGCGTTCATGTCTTTCAAAAGATCAAGAATACGATCCTTGATCTTATTCTTGTAATTTTCTACAATCGTCGGAGTAAATGCTTCAATCTCCTTGAGGACAGTTCTGATGTTTTCAACCTTTGAAAAGATATCATTTTTGAGTTGTAAGCCCTCGACTGCTCTCATGGCTGTGATACGCTCAAGAGCGATATCCATTGCAGGTTCGAGAACACCCCAGAACTCATTTTCGTCCCTTTCCTGATATGAAACGTCAATACCGTCCTGAAGACGGGACAGCATACTTAAACTGATCGTTTCAGAAAGTCCATATCTGTTTTGAATGGCTTTATATACCTCTACATATTTGTCCAAAATCTCAAAATTGGCTTTGACTTCATAATTGTCATATGCTTTTTCTTCCAAATTGATATAGACATCTATTCTACCACGTGACAATTTGCTTTTGACCTTGTTTTTGATCCGATCTTCAAACACATTGAGTTTTTTAGGCATTTTAACAGTAATATCGCAATATCTGTTGTTGACAGATTTTAGTTCAACTGTAACATCAAACACATCCGTGCTGTGTTCTCCACGGCCAAAGCCAGTCATGCTGTATATCATTCGTACCTCCACGTTCATAACATCATTAAATTATAACATACACTCCTCCAAATATACAACCCACTTTGCCTTGTTAATCCGTGTCTAAATCTTTAAATTCCGCCATATTAGTGGTATACTTGTAAATTATGACCATAATATAATTTAAGGGAGGCACCCATGTCATTTGACGGACTGCTGATGCACCAACTCATCAATGAACTTGAAACAAAATTGGTGGGTGGCCGCATCGATAAAATACATCAACCTGAAAAGGATGAACTCACCATACAAGTCAGAAATCAGAGTACCCACTATAATTTATTCGTATCAGTTGACGCCTCTATTCCTTATTTCACATTGACTTCACAGAAAAAGGAAAACCCAAGTACACCACCGATGTTTTGCATGCTCATGAGAAAACATCTGGTTGGAGGTAAAATATTAAGTATCAAACAACATGCTTTTGAGCGTGTGCTGATCATAGAAATCGAATCCAGAAACGAACTTGGAGATTTCGAGGCCAAAAAACTCTATGTGGAAATTATGGGCAAACATTCAAACATCATCCTTACCAAATCGGATGACATCATCGTAGAGAGTATCAAACGAATCACTCCGGATATGAGTCGTGTCAGAAGCGTTTTGCCGGGGCTACAGTACGAGCTCATACCGACCACAAAGAAAATGCCGAATGAAAACTGGATGGAACAACTCAGGGAAATGAAGGAGACGACACCTCTTTATAAGGCCATATACGGGACACTTCAAGGATTCAGCCCACTCATTTCCAATTATTTGTTAAGAAAAATTGGAGCACCAAATGATTTGACTCTTGAAAATACTGACCAAGACACATTGATAAAACTGGAAAGTGCTGTTGACGCACTCTATAAACTGGTACTAGCCAGTCAATCTAATGGCTATGTGTTCGATGACAAAGACTCGCATCATCGTTACTTTTACTTTTTGGAAGATGCCTATGATGAAATGGAAAACACCAGATATGAGTTTATCAGCGAGGCAATTGATGCGTTTTATGCCAAAAGCAACAAAAGCCTGAAAATACACCAAAGAACGGTCAATCTGAAAAAAAATATATCACAGCGAATCGAGCGCTCAACAACCAAACTCGGAAAACTGGAACTGGAACTATTTAATGCGGAAAACTCGGAACATTATAAAATATGCGGAGAGATGATTCTCGCCAATATTCATAATATGGCGAAGGGTACCAATAGCATCGACGTCATGAATTACTATTTGGATCCTCCAGAGCCCATCACCATCGATCTGGATGTCAGGCTGGATCCTTCGCAAAATGCTCAAAAGTATTTCAAGAAATACAGCAAAGCAAAGATTGCACTTCATGAACTCAAAATTCAAATCAGAGAAACCTTGAACGAAATTGAATATCTAGAGAATATATTGACCCACCTCAACAACAGTGAAGACAGCAAAACCATCGAGGACATTCGAGAAGAGCTTGCAGACCAGGGCATCATCAAAAATAGAAATATCGTCAAAGGCAAGAAAAACAATAAAAAACAGGATTTCAATCATTTCAAGTCTACAGGAGGCTTTGAGATTCTCGTGGGCAAGAGTAATACTCAAAACGACCAACTCACGACAAAAGTGGCATCCAACAAGGACATTTGGCTTCATACAAAAACCATTCCTGGTTCTCATGTCATTATCAGAACTGAAGGACAAGAAGTAGATGACGCAACTCTTGAGGAAGCCGCATTGATCGCCGCATATTACTCAAAAGCTCGTGAATCCAGTAACGTTCCTGTGGACTACACATTGGTCAAACACGTCACTAAACCAAGTGGAGCAAAACCAGGTATGGTAATTTATGTCCAATATAAGACTATTTTCGTCACTCCTGATTATGAAAAAGTCAAAGCTTTAACCAGAAAGGAATAATTTTCATGCGAAAAGGTTATGGAATTCTCATCACTATTCTTGGGGTCATTGCAATAATGCTCAACCTTTACAAACCACTACAGGAAACATCGATAATTCATATTGGAATGTTATATTCCAGTGAAATTGAAGATCCTCAAGGAATCACTTTTTACGACAATTCATCCGACTTGATCGCTTTGGCAAAAGACGGTGAGTTCGATGCCGTTTTGCTCAATGGACTGGAATATATCAAGAATTACAATCAACTTTTTGAGTACACTGCTCTTTCGGTATATCCAGAAGAATACGGCATAGTATACTTCAATGAGCCTATTGACAATGTGCCCAAAATTGCCATTACCGATCGCTTGGTTGCTGAATATTACATTGAAAAAACCAAGTGGATTACTTACGACATCATTGAATATCGCACAGAAAAAGAAGCATTTAATGCACTTAATGAAGGAATGGTTGATTATGCAGTCCTTAGAACACCTTATTTGAATCAAAGCCTCTCAAGTGGTTCAAAATTGGTGAATGTTAGTGTTGATGAGAATTTAACTGACCATCTTGTATTGATTCATAAGCGATTCAAAAGTGAAACGGATGTATGGTCACTCAGTTCATTTCAAAAAACTTTAAAAATTCAATCCCTTGACATCCCTGACGAAGATGCACTTATTGAATCCATAAGATGGTTATATTCAAAAAATTACATCGCTACAAGATACTATTATAAGGATTTGGTGGATATCCTCAACTAAACAGTTCCACAAAGGTCGAACTTTGTTAATATTCTATTCATAATTATAGTCTATACTCTTAGTTATAGACGCTCACATACACTTAAAATATTCAAGGTTGGTGGAAAATGTCAACAGATAATAAACTCAACGCTTTTCAAATCATTGGACTGTTCATGTCAATAATTGGTTTGATTTTTATAGCATTCCCTACCATTGTCGGTGTACTGGCAGTGAGAATTCTTACAATGATCTTCATATTGATTGGATTTTATGGACTGACTTTCGCTTTTTTCATCAAGAGCAAGTTGACTATAATCACCAGTATTTTAACTCTATTCGTTGGTGTTTATGCTTTCATCAATCCAGACCAAGTCGTGTTCATGATAGGTGTCGCATGCGTATTGAGCGCACTTAATGGCATCATTCTTTATTTGAAAGGACAGAAAAAACAAGATGAAAAAGCAATTATCTCCTCTGTTGTGCTTTTGCTTTTAGGTGTATTTTCCATCCTGAATTCAAAAGCGGCACTCGCTACAGTGGTTTTGATTTTAGGCATCATCATTGTCATTTTAGGAATGATTATTTTCTTTCTTGGAAAGCAACTCATATTCAGAAAAGCAAAACATTATCAGCATTACACATCTGATGAGGAGCATTCAGGCACTAAGGTGATCGTGAACATCGATTCGGACGACGTCGAGGAAATCGAATACAAAGACGTGAATTGAATATTGAATTTGGACCAAAGGCATCGATCAATTTGATTGGTGCCTTATTTTTTATCATAGGTAAAATTATTCGTGTCAAACTCTACTTAAAGTGTTAAAATAATAAATATAGTTATAAGAATATTCTGTTATTAATACTAGAGATATGTGAGGAGAATCATCTATGAATAAACTTTCGTTATCCTTGAGGACATTTGCTCTTACATTTTTTTTGACCGCTATCATCATAGCATTGATATTGACGGACCAATCCTCTATGGTTGTTATTGCCGGGCTGATTATCGCTCTTATTATCGAAAGCCTGTATTTGCATACGTTCTTAAAAAAGCAGATCAGACATGTGGATCAATACTTTGGCGCACTTGGCTCTGGAGATGTGACAGCCAAACTGAACCAAAGAGTTTGCAGTGATTTTCATAGACTCGCTGAAACGGTTCAAAGCAATAATAAAAACACTAAATTGATTGTAGGAAAAATGCTTTCCACATCTGAAAAATTACTCAATCTTATTGAGATTCTCAAAAAATCAGGTGATGAAATGGCCTCCTCTTTCGTGCAAGTCTCCCATAATATCAATGAAATAACAGAAGCTCTGGACAACATGGCAAAAGACACACTGGACATGCAAAACGACGCATATCAAATGATGGACGACATGAATGCGGTTACCGACAATGCCACTAAAACAGAATCTTTGTCCTCAGTAATGAAAAACAATCTCGACACAACCAATTCAAATACGGTTGAATTGATTCAAAGAATGAAAAAAAGCTCAAACCAAAACAGTCTGATCTCAGATGATATCAAATCGCTTTCTGATGATATGACGAGCATCATGGATATCGTCAAAATCATCAGTGACATATCTGAGAAAACAAATTTGCTTGCACTTAACGCTTCCATCGAAGCGGCCAGAGCCGGCGATGCAGGTCGTGGATTTGCGGTAGTAGCAGAAGAAGTTCGTAAATTGGCCGAACAATCAAATGATTCTTCAGAAAAAATCAGTCAAATCATTCATTCTGTTGTCACAAAAACAGAAAGCATAGCTGAGAAAATGTTCAAGGAAGTGAAACAATCCGATGACAATGTAGGTTATGCCGACCAATCCAACCATTTTCTCAAGGAAAGTTTCAATTCAGTCAATGCCACACTTGAGATGGTCAGGGAAATCCTTAAACGTGCCAACAAGCAAAAAGTAACAACCGAAGCGGTGTATGAGCTGATTAAGAATATTTCCAACGAGAGTCAGGAAGTCACTGCAAATATTGAGGAGACCTCTTCACTTACAGAAGTTCAGCTCAACAGTTTAAATGACATCACTGCATCCATACACCACCTGCACAGTATTTCAAGCCAATTGGCTGACAATGCAGAACAGTATAAAAAGGGTTTGACTGTAGGCAAAGAAATCTCCGAAAAAGTGGATAAATCACTCATTTATCTAAAGCAAAATGTCAGTCAGATCTCAGATACACCAATTGAGCGTATCAGCCAAAGTGTCCTGAAGAAAATCAAAGATGGTTCTCCTGATTACGAACTCGTCGCTCTTATGAACAACAAAGGAGTTGCCATAGAATTTTCTCAAGATGTCGGAAGCAAAAACATTGATGTTTCTCACAGACCGTTCTATAAGCAAACGATAGTCGGCTCAGATTATAAATCCGAACCATACATCTCCTCCATAACCAATGAATATTGTATCACCGTATCTACTCCTGTTAGATCCAACAATAAAATTATCGGAGTGATTTCTCTGGATATCACTCTATAACTCAAAATCTACAGAAAATCCCCGATAAGCATTCAATTTTATGCTTAACGGGGATTTTAATTTATATAAGTCTTTATTTTTGATAAATACTCACTTCATTTACACCGTCCATCTCCTCCAGCTTGCCTTTGACGATTTCTTTACTGGATGTCGGGACATTTTTTCCGACGAAGTCAGGTCTGATCGGCAATTCTCGATGCCCTCTATCTACTAGAACTGCCAATTGAATGGCACTCGGCCGACCATAATCAATTATGGCATCCATAGCAGCTCTGACGGTTCTTCCTGTGTAGATGACATCGTCCACCAATATGACAACTTTTCCATCTATCTCAAAATCCACTTTGAGACCTTTCACGTCAGGTTCATAACTTTTTAGTGACAAATCATCCCTGTAAAGTGTTATATCAAGCTCTCCAACAGGTAATTCCGTCCCTTCGATTGCTTTGATCCGCTGTGAAATTCTCTGTGCAATCGGAATGCCTCTCGACTTGATTCCAATCAAAACTAAAGATTCAGTCCCTTTGTTTTTTTCAATTATCTCGTGTGCCAATCTGGTCAACGAACGGTCAATGGCCTTATCATCCAACAATTTTGCTTTAAATTCCATTATGGCCTCCTATAATGCATATTATAATGATCTACATTTTTTGATTAAAACTTCAAAGTATTCAGGCAAGTCGGAATCAAACACCATCATCTCATTGGTTCTCGGATGAATGAATCCAATCTTCTTGGCATGTAGTGCTTGTCCAACATGTTTGACACGTTCGCTTTTCACTCCGTATACCGGGTCGCCAAGGATTGGATGTCCTATAGATGCCATATGGACACGGATTTGATGCGTTCTTCCCGTTTCAAGTACCAATTTGACAAGAGTATGATATTTATATCTTTCCAAAACCTCATAATGAGTTACTGCATTTCTACCACCAAATTGAATGGCCATTTTTTTTCTATCCACACTGTGCCTGGCGAGCGGCGCATCTATCTTACCTGCATCGTTACCCACTCTTCCATTGACTATCGCAACATATTCTCTGACAGTTGTTTTTTCTTTGAGTTGTCTAGCAAGGGATTCATGTGCCACATCGTTCTTGGCTATCATAAGCAGTCCCGAAGTGTCTTTATCAATACGGTGGACTATTCCAGGTCTGATCACTCCATTGATACTTGAAAGTCGATCCGAGACATTCATGAGTGCATTGACAAGTGTACCCGTGTAATTCCCTGGTGCAGGATGAACCACCATGCCTTGCGGTTTGTTGACTATAAGGAGATCTTCGTCTTCATAGACAATATCCAGTGGAATATCTTCTGCAATGATGTCCGGCATCTCTGGCTCAGGTACTGCAACCTCCAGAATATCTCCGATGCTGAGCAACATTTTTTTGGAACTGATCACTATTCCATTGACCTTCACTTTTTCTTCACCGATTAGTTTTTGTATATAGCTTCTGGAAAGGCCATCAAGTGCACTTCCAAGATATGAATCTATGCGCACACCGTCACTGTCACAGTGTATTACTAAAAGTTCTGACATCAGTTCTCCTATCTATATTTGTATTAGTTGAGTCATATCGATTTTATCAAATAATTAACAATAAAAAAAGAGTATTTAAAAGTTATTTTTGGTATAATTATGGATAGCTTTGAAATAAGGGGTCAGGTAACTATATTATGAATGATATCGAACTAAAAAGAATAATTAATATCGCTGTTGAGGCTGGCAAAATCATGCTAACCAACGGCGCTGAAACTTATAGAGTTGAAGAAACCGTCAAACGTATGGCGGAATCCAGACTTAATACGGATGTAAATGTTTTTGTGATCCCAACAGGGATGATTTTCAGTGCCGAACCGGATGGCGTACTCGTCACCAAGCTGTACAGAGTCAATCCGAGTGGAATTGACCTGGAAAGTATAGATCGGGCAAACGAATTTGCAAGAAATTTCAGTTCAACAGACATGTCACTTGATGATGCGGAAGCAATACTGTCTGAGCTTGCATCTCCACCTAATTTTTCAAGATTGACACGCTTTTTCTTCAGTGGCATGGCAGGAGGATTTTTCGTACTGCTTTTCGGTGGAACTCTGACTGAATTTATCCTTTCATATATCGCTTCTTCATTGACGATATTAATATGGGATAATCTGACCAGCGTGAACATGAACTTTTTTATTAAAAATATTATCGGCGGATTCCTTGCATCGCTGATTTGCTTCTTGGGCATATCCATCGGAAAAATTGTAGGCATTGAAGCTTCTTTCAATATGGTGATTATTGGTCCTCTTATGACCTTGGTACCAGGCGTCTCTCTTACAAATGGCATTCGAGATTTGATTTCAGGAGAATTGTTGGCTGGAAGTGCGAAAATCATGGAAGCACTTTTCATCGCAATTGCACTGGCATTTGGAGTTGGTATGGTATTACAGTTTGTTTTAGCATGGATTTAGGAGGTCTTCTGTGAATATTTTTCTTCAAGGTTTTTATTCATTCTTTTGTGTGGTTGGGTTTTCAATCATCTTCAACCTTCCAAGAAAACTGATATTGATAGCAAGCATCAATGGCATGTTTGGTTGGTTACTATACGCCTATTTGCAAAGCAGCGGCACAAGTTTCATTGTTCCTGCCTTTATCGGTTCTATCTTCGTAGGTCTCGTAGGTGAATTCCTTGCTTCGGTTCAAAAGCATCCGGCAACATTGTTTATCATCCCGGGCATCATTCCCTTTGTACCTGGCTATGGTATTTATTATACCATGTATCATATAGTTTCACAGGATTTTGAAACAGCCATGACTACCGGAGCGGAATCTCTATTCATTGCTATTTCTATCGCATGTGGTATAGTACTCGCCACGTCGCTATTTAGAATCATCAGGCCATATTTTGATAAATTTTATGAATTTATTATACAAAAAAACAACACCATATAATAGTGTTGTCGTTTGTCTACAGTCTGAGTCCACCGTTGACTGATAAGTTATGTCCTGTTATAAATGAAGATTCATCGCTTGCCAAAAATAGAACTGCATTCGCAATTTCCTGTGGTTCACCCAACCTGCCCAGCATCGTCTTTTGTCTGATTGGATCTAGTACCTTGTCTGGCACTGTTTTCATCATTTCTGTGTTTACATATCCTGGAGCAATAGAGTTGACACGTACCGCCTCACCTTTTCTTGAGAACTCCTTGGCCCATGTTTTCGCCATTGCAATTACGCCTGCTTTGGTAGCTGCATAATTGGTTTGACCTACATTTCCATAATCACCTACCACTGAAGCAATGTTTATGATTGATCCCTGCTTTTGTTCGATCATATGTGGTGCGACAACCTGTGTTATGTTAAATACACCCTTAAGATTGACGTCAATTACCAAATCCCACATTTCCTCAGTCATTTTACCGATCAAAGCATCTCTGGTGATCCCAGCATTGTTCACTAAAATATCAATGTGTCCGTATTCGCTTACAATATCATCTGCAAAGTGTTCAACTTCTGTACGATTTGTAACGTTAAGTTTGTAGCCATTAACGCCTTCACAAACATAAGTCATATCTGACAAGTCCACTGCAACGACTTTGGCACCTTCTCTTGCAAACGTTTCACAGATGGACCTGCCAATTCCTTGAGCTCCACCTGTAACGATTGCGACTTTTCCTTCTAATCTCATATTCTTCCTCCTCAATATAATGGATGACTTTCATTAATAGTATTTGCAACTTCCATGCCAAAAAAAATAAAAAATGCCAAATCTTTAGATTTGGCATCAGGGTGATGACAAAGTCATCAGACTGCAGGCTGTAGTAAACGTTCAAAGTCAAGGCACGGAGAAAACCCAGTGAAGGCGCGACCTTGAGTGTCGTAACTGAACTGGGTTTTCTCCAGTAACGATGGATTTGGACGTTTGTCTACAGTCTGATGCAATTTACATCGTTCCTTCGGCAAGTTCAGCGAGTGGACTACGCTCAACACGTTTGAGTGTGATGTGTCCTGTCAAGTTGGATGTTTTCATCTTTTCGACTGTATAGACTAGTCCATTGGATTTCGCATCCACTAGAACGTTGTCAATCTGGTTGTCACTTGGATCACCAATAAATACAAATTTTGAACCGAAGCCCGCACGAGTCAACATAAGTTTTGCCAGATGAGGAGTAATTTCTTGGGCTTCATCTACAATAACAAGTGCATCGGTAAGTGTTCTGCCTCTCATATAGGTGAAAGTTTTAGTCTCAATCACACCATATTTTCGATATTGTTCAATAAAATCGTCCACACTGAATTCTGGTTTTTCACTATAAACCATGTGACGACCTTTGCCTTGGGTCTCCTTGCTTTTTTTCATTATTTTTTTATCGACCAAATTCTCGATTGCATCATAAAAACTACCCATCCAAGGTCTCAATTTTTCCTCTTCAGTCCCTGGAAGATATCCAATATCATTTCCGGCTGGAACAACAGGCCTTACAAAAACTATTCTTCTATATTGCCCTTGCTCAATAACTTTTTGAAGGGCGACTGCAGTTGCAAGTATTGTCTTGCCTGAACCGGCTCCACCTGTGATTGACACAAAATGGATATCTGGATCCATCAACAGTTCATAAGCCATCTTTTGTTCCCTATTGATCGGTGTAAGTCCCCATGAAACTTCATTGACATATTTCAGAGGCACCACATTATCACCATCATACCTGGCAATGATTTCATGAGAATCTCGATTGGAACTTTTTATGTGTAAAAACTCATTCGGGTACAATCCTTCTGAAAGTTCATCTGATAGTTTCAATCCTCCGGAATATATTTTGTCAATGGACTCGCTGGGAAGAGAAATTTCCTGATAACCTTTATAGATTTCGTCAGCTTCAACTTTATCATTTTGATAATCCTGTATTTCAATACCTATAGCATCGGCCTTTATTGCCATATAAAGGTCTTTTGTAACCAGAATGGTTTGCATAGGTTCATACATCTCTTTAAGTTTTTTCGTGACGGCCAAAATTCTAGTATCATTCTTGGTGGTATCAAGACCATCTGGTAGTGAATTGATATCCAAGTGGTTCAGTTCAATTCGGATACTACCTCCACTAGGTAGGTCAATCCCCTCCGCTAAACTTCCACTCCTCCTGATATTGGAAAGTTCTCTGGCGGCATATCTCGCTTGATAACCGACCAATCCTTCACGAGTCTTTAGGCGATCAAGTTCTTCGATGCAAATTATTGGTATGATGATTCTATTGTCTTCAAATTTGTAAACACACTCGGGGTCATGAATCATGACATTAGTATCAAGCACATAATTTTTTATCATTCAATCAACCTCTCTATCGCTTTGGCGTAAATCTGTGTGCATTTGATCAATGCATTGACTTCGATGTATTCATCTGTTTGATGTGCGATCTTTATGGTGCCTGGAAAATTGGGTCCAAATGCAACACAATTCTTCATTGACCTTGCATAGGTTGCTCCTCCCGTTGCCATTGGTGTACCATCAAGCCCTGTTTCCTCTTCGTAAACACTTTTCAGAGTCTGAATCAAGGGATGATCTTTGGATAGATAAACAGGTTCCAAATAGTCCAGTTCCTCGTATTTAAGTCCGAATTTCTCTGCAACTCTTTTGAGTCCAAGTGCTATGAATTTTTTATCCACGGTCACAGGAATTCTAATATCCATTCCAATAACCTCTCCATACTTGCTGATATCAATCTGATTCACTGACATCGTCAATTTACCTGAAGGTTCGTCCTCACAACTTCCGAAGATCAGTTCACCATTTGTTGTGAGTGCAATTTTCTCAGCTATAAAATCTACTGCTGGCGTATCCACTCCTAATGCTTTGAGAGCCATTACCATCCTTGTTACAGCATTGACTCCCATATGAGGTTTTGCGGAATGGGCACTTTTGCCGATGACATAAAGTTCGTCACCTTCAAGCTCATGATCGAATCCCATTTTTTTGAGTTGCTTTTCAAGCTTGTATAGATGGCTTCCATGGTATGTTGCCGACTCAGGGACAGAATTCATTGCATTTCCACCTTTGACCCGGATACTTGATTTCAGTTCTGATTTAAGTTTGACTTGTAAAAGTCCCTTTTCTGCATAAACTACAGGAAAGTCAGAATCAGGAGTGAATCCATAAGCAGGAACTTCCTCTTGACGCATGTAGTGGCATATGCCCCTCCACTGGTTCTCTTCATCCGTTCCGATAATTACCCTGACTCGCTTATTGAACGTGATTCCACCCGCAATTAGAGCTTTCATGGCATGTAATATAGCAATTATAGGACCTTTGTCATCGGTCGCTCCCCTACCATACAATTTCCCACCACTTAGCACACCGTCAAAAGGAGGAAAAGTCCAATTGCCTTCATCTCCACTCGGAACCACATCGACATGTGCAAGAATTCCAATCAATTCGCTGCCTTCACCTATTTCTGCATATCCATAATAACCTTTAGGATCATAAAACGTTTTCATGCCAAGCTTTTCAAACTTGTTCAGAGTCCACTTAAGTGCTTCATCAATAGGTTTTCCAAACGGTTTTTCATGGCTTTCTTCGTCGATAACACTGGGGATATTGATCAATGCTGACAAATCATTGATAATTTCCATTTCGTTTGCTTCAATGTAATTTTTAGTTTTCATTTTTTGCTCCTCCCCTCGTTATGTTCTATATACTATATATGAACCATTTTTGAAATTTCAATCAGAAATTAAAAAAATAAGCAGAAATTTTACTTTCTGCTTACTTAATTAGTGTTAACTATTTGATTTTACGCGCTCAAGATAAATCATGACATCATGGCCATTCAAATTATGAGTTTCATATTCTTTTGACTCTGCATCATTAAGCTCAACACCCAAAGTCTCGGACATGATATAGTCCGCATGTTTTACAACAGCATCTTTGAATACTTCTGGAGCTTTATAGTAAATCTTGATTTGATCCATCATTTCAAAGTCATTTGATTTTCTCATTTGTTGAATTCTCGAGATCATCTCACGTGCATAGCCTTCAGTGATCAGTTCTTCTGTCAAGTGAGTATCTAAAATGATAAATCTGTTGTTCTCCATTTTCACTGTAAAACCTTCTTTTGCAGTGATGTTGACAAGAACATGTTCACTGGTCGCACTAAATACCTCATCACCAAGATCCAGATCAACCGTTTCACCAGCTTCAAATGTCATTGCATATACTTGAGGATCAAGTGCGGAAAGAGCTTTTCCGAAGGCACCCATTTTATTGCCGATGACAGGTCCAAGCACTTTAAAGTTTGGCTTCAGTTGGAAGTTCATATATTCAGGCAAATCTTTTGTGAATTTTACATGCTTGACATTGAGCTCCTCTTCTATCAATGGCACCAGGTCAGAAATCAGTTCTTCATATTTACCATCAACTATAACTTCTGAAATTGGTTGTCTGACTTTGATCTTCACGGATTCTCTAGCTGCACGTCCAAGTGTTACGAGTTCTCTGATGAGGTCCATACGCTCTTCAACACGCACCTTGATCAATGATTCGTCTGCTTCAGGATACTTGCTGACATGAACTGAGACTTCGCCTGTCAAATTGCGATAAATTTCTTCAGTCAAAAATGGTGCAAATGGTGCAGCGAGTTGACAAACCGCTACCAGAACTTCATAAGTTGTGTTGTAAACCGACATCTTGTCACTGGAGAGTTCAGAATCCCAAAATCTTCTTCTTGAACGTCTGATGTACCAGTTGGACAAATCTTCACTGACAAATATCTGCATTTTTCTAACAGCTTTTGTTGAATCAAATACAGAGAGATCGGCGTTGACACCCTTGATCAAAGTATTGAGTTTTGATATGATCCATTGATCGAGTTCTGGTCTTTCCTCAACAGGGACATTGAAAGCTTTTGCGTCAATGTTGTCTGTGTTGGCATAAAGTGTGAAGAAGTTGTAGACATTTTTGATGGTTCCAAAGAACTTGGATGCAACCTCAATCAGACCCTCCTCATCAAATTTAGTCGGAGTCCAGGCTGGTGAAACATAATACAGATACCATCTCACAACATCCGCACCATAATTGTCAAGGAGTTCGAACGCATCAACAGTATTGCCTCTGGATTTGGACATCTTCTTGCCATCCTTGTCGAGGACCAAGTCGTTCACAAGAACATTTTTATAAGGGGAAACACCCATTACAAAAGTACTGATTGCAATTAGTGAATAGAACCATCCTCGAGTTTGGTCAATCCCTTCACATATGAAATCCGAAGGAAAAAGAGTTTCGAATTCTTCTTTGTTCTCAAACGGATAATGGTGTTGTGCAAAAGGCATCGCACCACTGTCAAACCAGCAGTCAATAACATCAGGTACCCTATTCATTATGCCACCGCACTTGTCGCAGTTAAGATGTACATCATCTACATACGGACGGTGAAGTTCTATATTTATGTCTATATCTTCTATCGCTCTGTCTTTGAGTTCTTGTCTGGACGCCACTGAAGTCAAATGCCCACAGTCACATTTCCAGATATTGAGAGGAGTTCCCCAGTATCTGCTTCTTGAAATTGCCCAATCGTTAAGGTTTTCAAGCCAGTTTCCAAATCTTTTTTCTCCTACATAATCCGGGAACCAATTGACAGAATTGTTATTGGCGATCAGTTGATCTTTAAGCTTGGTCATTGCAATATACCAGCTTGGTTTTGCATAATAAAGGAGAGGTGTTCTACAGCGCCAGCAATGAGGGTAATTGTGTTCCATTTTTTGTTTTCTGTAAAGTAAACCTTGTTCTGCAAGCCAGTTCACAATTTCAGGATCGGCATCAATAACAAAAGTACCTTTCCAAGGTGTCTCAGTATATTTACCCTCTTCATCTACAGGCTGAACCACAGGCAAATCATATCTGACTCCAGTGTTGTAGTCATCTTCTCCGAAAGCAGGTGCTGTATGAACGATACCCGTTCCATCTTCTACAGTGACATAATCGGCACAAGTCACATAGAAAGCTTTTTTGTCAACACTTACAAACGGCATCAACTGATCATATTCCATGTACTCCAGATCCTTGCCTTTTAGCTCTTCAATGACTTCGAACTCGCCTTCAAGGACTGAAGGAGCAAGATTCTTCTCTACATATAATACTTCACCGTTATGGCGAACTTTGACATAGGTCTCATTAGGATTGACTGTAAGTGCAACGTTTGAAGCAAGAGTCCAAGGTGTGGTCGTCCAAACCAAGAAATATTCGTCATGATCTTTTCTCTTGAATTTCACATAAACCGTCACTGTCTTTATTTCTTGGTAACCCTGAGCCACTTCATGGGAAGCAAGACCAGTACCACATCTAGGACAGTAAGGCAGAATTTTGTGGCCTTCATAGATATAATCTTCTTTGAAGAATTTGTCGAGGATCCACCACTCACTTTCAATATAATCATTCTCAAGTGTGATATATGGGTTGTCCAGATCTATGAGGTATGCCATTTTTTTAGTCATCTCTCTCCAAAGATCTTCATATTCAAACACTGAAGCTTTACATTGATGATTGAAGTTTTCGATACCATAAGCTTCGATTGCAGTCTTATCATTGAGATTGAGACGCTTTTCCACTTCGATTTCCACAGGTAGGCCATGTGTGTCCCAACCGGCTTTTCTTTTTACTTGATACCCTTGCATGGTTTTGTAACGACAAACCGCATCTTTAAGTGCTCTAGCAAGAACATGGTGTATTCCAGGTTTGCCATTTGCAGTTGGAGGACCTTCATAGAATATAAATGGTTTTTCCCCTTCTCTGCTGTCGATACTCAATTTCAGAAGGTCAATTTCCTCCCAATATTCACGGATGTTTTTCTCATTGTCCGCTATCGCGTGTTTTCCAAGTTCCTTATAACCCATAATAGTCTTCCTTTCATCTCTGATTTCAAAAAAATAAAAATCCCATAGCTTATAGCTATGGGACGGATATTCCGCGGTACCACCCAAATTACACAATAGTGTCTCTCAACATGATAACGGTATTTAACCGACCAACGCTACTCTTATTTCACGTCGATAACTATGGGTGATCTTAGGCGATATGTCCACTACTCGTTCGCACCAACCACGAGCTCTCTTAAGCGACATAGGGCTTACTTGTCCCAATCATTGCTTTTTTTTATAACATTTGATAACTATTATAACGGAAGGTCTTTCTGTCGTCAACCTTTATTCAATACTTACAATCATTTCATCCACAAGTTTAAGTTGTGATTCCAAAAGCACTTTAAATTTAGTCTGAAAAGCTTTGAGTTCCAACTTGGCAGCTTCGTGTCTCTTTAGAATATCAAGCACTTCATTGTTGGCATCATTCATAATTTTTTTAGCTTGGTCTTCAGCACGTTCAATGATATAGCTGGATTTTTCTGATGCATTGTGTACCATATCTTCAGACGTCTTTTGTGCTAAAATCATGGCTTCATTGATTGTTTTTTCCATACTCTTATATCTGGATAATTCATTTTCAAGCTCAGTGATCTTTGAGGTAGTATCGATATTCACCAGAATCAAGTCCTCCATACTACGGACTACAAGCCCTAAGAACTCTTCAACTTCCGTCTCGCTATAACCTCTGATCGTTTTGGAAAAATGCTTGTTTTGAATATCTAACGGTGTCAACATAACAGCCTCCTGTGATTCTTTATCTTGAATAAAATGATAATTCCACTCTTGTTCTGTCTTTTTTGGTTTGACCAAGAATATTTTCAATTATAAACCTACCGTGTTTTCTTACTGAAATCAAGTCTCCAGTCTTAAGATCAAGAGCGGTATTGGTCTGAACACGATGATTCACCTTGACAAGTTCTGATTGGATCAACTTTTGGGATTCGCTCCTGGATAAATTAAGACCCATGGCAACTATACTATCCAAACGAATTGACTTGACAGTTCCAATTACTTTTTGATATTCTATTTGCTTATCAAAAAAAGCGTCCTTTGATACGACCTTTACCTTGACACCGGCTCTGCCGATTTTGTCGATGGAAGTCAAAAGATACGATTCAAGCGTACAGTCGACAGCAACTTGAAGTGCGCCTTCAGCCACAACGATATCTCCAATCTTCTTTCGTTGAATCCCCATAGCCATAAGAGCACCAAGTGCATCTTTGTGCTCCAGTTTGTTGAATTTGTCATTATAATCCATTTGAAGCACTGAAATATGTTTTTCAAAAGGAATGACATCTAAAAAAGAAGGGTAAAAACATAGTTTCACCCGTTCAGCATATTTAAAGCCTCCACATTTTTCAGTTTCAATCTGTCCATCTTCTTTTGCAATGCGTTCAAAAACAAAAGCCAAATCTGGACTGAGAAAATCCGTCATTTGTGGTTCAAAATACGTTTCTGCATCATTTAATTGATCAAGTGTCTTTAAAA
>JAIOSU010000257.1 GCA_021107455.1 Clostridiales bacterium
ATTTAAAGACGTCTCCAGTAAAGATTGGTTTGCACGTTACGTAGGTTATGCTCAGAAAAATGGTTGGGTCGCAGGTTATCCTGATGGCACATTCAACCCAAATGCATCCATTTCCACTCGGGAATGGGCAACGATGCTTATAGCATCACTTGGTTATGAATATACATGGGACACAGTGATCACGGACATCCTATCACTCGGAATTGTTGTAAGTGCGGACAATCCTAAGAGCATGCTTCGTGGCGAAGCTTTTGAATCCATGTGGAAAGCTGTCAACACGAACCGAAAGGGTCAAACAATCACGCTCGGTCAGGAAGTAGGCAAGCTAGAAATGCCGAAACCAGAGCCTCCAAAAGAAGCTATAATTGACACCATTGAACGATACAGCCTTAAAGAAGTGGTGCTCGTTTCGAATGTGCCACTGAAAGCGGAAACTGTGATATTGCCTGAAAATTACAAAGTGACTTCAAGCTATGTACACGACCTTAAAGTCGTTGAAGTACAGTATGATTCCACAGCAAATAAGATTCTTTTGATCTTCAATCAACCGGTCCCTCAGCAAACGGACATCACTTTAGCCGTTTCTGGCGTTATGTCTGAAGATGGACTTGTGCTCAGGGCAGATGAGTTTACAACACTTGAAATGGTGGACCTTACACCTCCAACCATCAAATCTGCTGTGTCAATCGGTACAAGAACCATTAAAGTGAAATTCTCAGAACCGATGAAGAGTATTCAAGAGCAACAGTCCTATTTGGAAATTGATGAGATTCCACTTTTGTCATCATCTGATTTTACAATCAACAAAGGCAATATCGCGATTAAAAGTGTAGAACTCCAAAACAACAATCGTGAAGCCATAATTGAAACCTATACAGATTTGACTCCTACTGTGACACTTGAGACAAAAAATACCCTGCTCGATTATGCGGGATTCACAGTCGTTCAAAATCCAATACAATTATCTGTGGTCAAAGACGTTCAAGCACCACAAGTTGTTGGCTATGAAAATATCTCAGCAACAGGTGTGACACTCATTTGGAGTGAGGATATCCGTATTCTCAATGGACTACCGACCCAATATTACCACAGCAGTTCCACTTACATGGTGGATCAGACCGTCACATCAAGTAATGTGGATGGCAACAAACTCAGACTTGAGTTTACACGCAATTTCATTCCATCCGGTAAGACACTTGCTGTAGTCATGGCGAATGCTGTCACGGATTATTCCAACAATAAAAATACGATACAACAAATCGGTATTGAACTTGAGAAGGATACTACTTCGCCTTATGTGATTGGTAGTGCTACTCCGATCAGTGAGCAAAAGGTGAAACTCGTCTTCTCAGAACACATGAACAACCGCGAGGGACAAGTTCAAAGCAGACAAAACTATAAACTTCTGGATTCAAGCAGTGCTGATATCAGTTATAAGATCAACAGCATTTCTTACAAAGCAGAAACACAAACAGTGGAAATTATTTTCTCAGAACCGCTGATTGGAAATTACAGTTTGCAAATCAGTGGTCTAGCGGATTACTCTGGAAATCCACTTCAGTCGAATTACTATTCATTTGAGATGAAAGATTTCACTGCACCTATTTCCGCAAACTGGACAGCTAGATTATATGACCCGAAAACATCCGGTCAAATGCTTAAAATCAGATTTGACGAACCGATGGCGGTAGAAGGCAAATATTCTGTTCTTGATGTGGAAAAATACAGTATCAATGGAGTATCGCTTGATACACTCGATTCAAGCCTGCTCAGAATGGAAATGGTGGATTCAGGCACTTCACTTGAAATCTATTACCCTGGAGCTGTTGTAAGAGGCGGAATGGATTTCTATGCAGATGCCAACCAGACCAAAGAAACTCAGGATGACCTTGTCATAGCAAGAGTTGCAGATGCCAACAACAACTACATCACATCATTCTCTGCAGTAGTGGATATCGACAGCAAAGGTGCTCTTAAGATCGAGTCCGCATCATTGATTGAGAGAGATGTTGTCGAACTCATCATTTCAGATGCACTTGTTCAAGTTTCCACTTATGATTTCCTGATTGAAGGAAATGGTGAAGTTTACGGAGTTGCGTCATATGACCTGAGTTATCTCGAAAACAGAAAATCCAGATTGACCCTCAAACTCAACAAGGATGTGGTAGGCAGTACAGAAACAGTAACTGTTAAAGTAGTAGACGGTGGTTCGATGAACCGTTATGGCGAGATCCTTGATGCTAATGCAGCTCCAATAGCACTTAAAGACAGCATGGCTCCATTTGTTGCCACTACAAAGTTTGATGGTATAACACTGGATAATATCACATACACCCGTTCAACTGGAATTGTCAACATTCGTTTCAACGAGAATATCGATCCAAGAACGGTTTCACTACTTTCCTTCAGTGTAGCCAATTATATGGTAGAGGACATTTCGGTATCGGGAACAGATGTGAAAATCAAAATCTCCAGCATTGATCGTGACAAAGTTCAAAGATATGATTCAGTATTCCAAAACGTAGAAGTCAGAGATATGTCCGGAAACGGCGTCAAGAACCTTCTTTTACAGATTCAAAAAGTATATTAAAAAAATATTACAAAATAGGGAACTTTTACGCGTTTGCCTCCGTCTAAGCATATAGAGGAACAAGGGAGGCATCGCGTGATCGGACCAAGAGGAATTTTAGGATTTTTATTGATAGGAACCCTGATTATTTTAGGATCGGGTTGTTCGGATGAGAATATTGATGATGAAAACTTTTTGAGTGATGCTCATTTAGCGGTCAAGGAAGCTTATGGTGATTATTATTTGCCTAGCGTTTCAGTGAACGGAGAGGAGCTTGAGGAGCGTTTCGGAATTGACCTTGATGACGTGGAGTCATTTATCGCAGAGGTACCTATGATGTCCATTCATATGGATGTCTTTGTAGGAATCAAAGCCGAACCGGGCAAAGTGGATGCGATCTCAACGCTTCTTGAAGACTATCGCCGAGAGAAGATGTCTGAACGTGACCAATTGCCATCCAATCAGGAAAAACTTTCAAGTTCAGAAATTTATATCACGGGAGATTATGTTTTCCTTCTGATATTAGGTGAATCGGACAATGAGATTGCCTCGGGTGCCATAAAAGCTCTCAATAATTAAAATAATCAAGACGCTATGGGTGTGAATTCACTCATGGCGTTTTTTTATTTACAATTTGTTAATGATAATAGTTCTCAATAGCGTGATTATTATGAATTTTAGGGTATAGAAAGAACATACAACAAAGAATGAGGTTTTAAAGATGAAGAGTCTACTTGTGTTATCAAATTCAAACAATCCACTAATCAACCACGCTTTGGAAGAAGTTTTATTCAGCGGCTTTAATGCCTATGAGAGCATACTTTTTCTTTGGGTCAACGGACCTAGTGTGGTTTTTGGTCGTAATCAGAACCCATGGCGAGAAATTGACGTGGAACGTGCAATTAGTGAAAATGTGCGATTGATCAGAAGATTGTCTGGAGGTGGCACGGTATACCATGATCTTGGCAACCTCAATTTTTCTTTCATAGAACATCAGAGTGTCTATGATGTCAGTAGACATTTCGACTGGATTATCCAGGCCACCGGCAACCTTGGAGTCACGCTGAGCTTATCAGCAAGAAAGGATTTGCTCGCGGGGGGTAAAAAAGTTTCAGGAAATGCCTTTTATTTGAAGGGCAACCGTAGGATACACCACGGGACGTTACTTGTGGATGCGAATCTCGCTGATGCTAAACATTTGCTGAGGGCGAGTGATGAAAATCACATTGCAAAGTTCTCACATATCAAAAGTGTTGTATCCGTACCAAGTCCGATTGTCAATTTGAAAGCAATAAATACTGATTTGACAGTGGGAAAAGTCATCAATTCGATTGTTGACGTGTATTATCAAAAAAATGAATATGGAGTGGATGTCCTTGAAGCGAACCAGATACTCGAGGATCACAAAATACAGATCAGACAGAGTATGAATAAGTTTGCATCAGATGAATGGACATTCGGAGAAACACCCAATATGAACAAACAGGAGGTAGAAGATGCTACTAGACACTTACAATCCGCTCGTGGATGAAATGGTTCAAATTATGGACAAAGAAGGTAAAATCGTCAATCCCGATCTGATGCCGGATCTTACTCCGGAAGAAATGCTAAAAATGTACAAGACCATGAGATTCAGCAGAATCATCGATGAGAAAACATTGCAATATCAAAGACAAGGCAGAATGCTCACCTATGCACCGAACCTTGGTCAAGAGGCCGCACAAGTTGGCTCAGCTGCTGCAATAAAGCAGACAGACTGGGTGGCACCATCATTTAGAGAACTTGGAGTTTGGCTGTATAAAGGCGCACCACTTCACAACATATTCCTATATTGGTTCGGAAATGAAATGGGCATGCACATGCCAAAAGAAGTGAGGATCGTACCAGTATCAGTACCTATAGCATCACAAATGCAACATGCCACTGTACTTGCTTTTGCGGCGAGATACAGAGGACTCGATGATGTGGCTATCGCTTATGTTGGTGATGGTGGTACATCACAAGGTGATTTCCATGAGGCGCTCAATTTCGCGTCCGTTCAAAACACAGCCAATGTGTTCATCATTCAAAACAACCAATTCGCAATCTCCACAAGACGTGAGATTCAGACCAAAGCAAAAACAATCGCTCAAAAGGCGATCGGATATGGTATTCCCGGCATTTTAGTGGATGGCAATGACGTTTTCGCCATGTATGCAGTGACAAAAGAAGCTGTGGACAGGGCAAGAAGAGGCGATGGTCCATCATTGATCGAAGCATACACCTATAGAATGGGCGCACACACAACTTCTGACGATCCAACAGTCTACAGAAAAGACGAGGAAGTAGAAGTATGGAAAGACAAAGACCCGATCGACAGATTCAGAAAGTATCTGATCAGTGAAGGACACTGGGACGAAGATAAAGAAAAAGAATATTCGGATGAACGCGCGCAGTTCGTCAAGGAAACATTCGAGACCATAGAGCAATCGGGAGAAGTCCCTCTGGAAGATATATTTGATCATGTCTATGCTAAAAGAACACCGATTCTTGAGGCACAATATCAACTGAAAAAAGCGTTTTTTGAAAAGGAGGGGAAGTAAATGTCAGTACTCAATCTCTTAGAGGCAGTCAACATGGCCATGGATCAATCCATGGAGAACGATAAAAATGTAGTGGTATTTGGTGAGGACGTCGGCGTAGAAGGCGGTGTGTTCAGAGCCACTAAAGGTTTACAAGCGAAATACGGCATCGAAAGATGCTTTGACAGCATACTGGCTGAATCGTCAATTATAGGTTCAGGTATTGGTATGGCTATAAATGGTCTCAAGCCCGTAGTGGAGATCCAGTTCTCTGGATTCATGTTCCCGGGTTACAATCAGATCGTGACCCATGCCGCAAGAATGAGAAACAGAACTCGCGGTCTTTACGCTGTTCCGATGGTTATCCGTATGCCTTACGGCGGCGGAGTAAGAGCACTTGAACATCACTCGGAGAGTTTGGAAGTCCTATTTGCACATACCGCTGGACTGAAAGTGGTCATCCCATCTACTCCATATGATGCCAAAGGCCTTTTAATGGCAGCCATTCAGGATCCGGATCCAGTGATCTTCATGGAACCGAAACGCATCTACCGTGCTTTCAAACAGGAAGTACCTGATGAGCCATATATGATTCCGATTGGAAAAGCCAAAGTTGTCAAAGAAGGTAAGGATTTGACAGTGGTCGCATGGGGTGCAATGGTCAGAGAAACCCAAAAGGCCATCGAAAAACTTGAGGCCGAAGGCCACAGCATTGAACTCATCGATCTTAGAACTATTTCACCGATCGATAAAGAGACCATCATCAAATCAGTTCAGAAAACAGGAAGGTTCGCAGTGGTGCACGAAGCCGCAACAACTTACGGTCCTGGTGGAGAACTGATCACAATTGTCAATGAAGGTGCTTTCCTTTACCTTGAGGCACCACCAAAGAGAATCTCCAGCATCGACACCATTGTACCTCTCCCTAAGGGTGAGCACTACTATGTGCCCGATATGGCGCTGATTGTGGAAGAACTCAAATCCGTACTCGAATTTTAGGAGGTAACGTATGTTTCATGTAAAATTTGCAGACATTGGAGAGGGCATTCATGAAGGCGTTCTCCTCAAAATGTTTTTTAATAAAGGCGACAAGGTGGAGGATGGCGATTCGCTGTTCACCCTTGAAACAGATAAAGTCAATGCTGAAATTCCATCGCCGGTTTCAGGGACTCTCAGCGACATAAGATTCAAAGTCGGTGACAAAGTCAATGTAGGCCAAGTGATTGTAGTCGTGGACGACGGTGAGCCAGGCCTCAGATCCAACATGAAGGAAGGCGAAGAACTGTCTGAAGCATCAGGTGAAGCATCAGGGGAAGCAACTACGGCTCCGGTACCTGAAGAACCAGAAAAAACAACCACAATCCCTGAGACCACACATCTTGAAAGCGTGGAGGAAGCAGGAAGTACATCGGTGGTAGGACAAATCGAAGTATCCTCTGATATGATTGAATCCAGTGGTGAAGGTTTTGAAGCTGCTGAAGTAGAATCAGTCAGCACAAAAATTCTCGCCACACCTGTCGCAAGAAAAATGGCAAAAGATCTCGGTGTGGACATCCAAAAAATAAAAGGCACAGGTCCACAAGGTCGTGTGATGAAAGCAGATATCAGTGCGGCTGCAGACCAATCGGCCACAGAAAAACAAACTACAGAGAAATCTAAAGATAAAGCACCACAAAGACAAAGCACTCCAAAACAGCCTATTCCTGAAATGGACCTAACGCAGCGCGTTCCGATGACCATGCTCAGAAAAACCATAGCAAACAATATGACACTTTCCAAATTTACCATTCCGCA
>JAIOSU010000068.1 GCA_021107455.1 Clostridiales bacterium
GATGCGATTTTGAACAAGCCGGATCTTTTGTCGACTGATGAGTTTGATGCGATCAAGCTTCATGTGACGCTTTCTCGAGAGCTTGTGACGGAGCATTTCAATGAGCGAGTTTTTGAGATCATCGAGCAGCACCATGAGCGATTGAATGGCAAGGGATATCCTAAGGGGTTGACCGGTGGCGATATTCTGATGGAGGCCAAAATTTTGGCGGTCTGTGATAGTTTTGATGCGATGATTACGGACCGGGTGTATAAAAAGGGAAAATCCGTAGAACATGCGCTTCAGGAGCTGAAGGAGCTTTCTGGGATTTTGTATGAGCCTGCTGTGGTGGATGCTTTTTTGGAAATGATACTAGAGTAGCTGCGCGGAGCGCGGGCTACTCGGTGGTTTTGCACTCTTGCGAGTGCAGTGGTTTTTTGGCTAACGCCAAAGTAGGTAGTAGTTGGGACGGTCAAGGGATTAAGATCAAGGGATTAGGTACCGATTGGGGACAGGTGCTTTTTGGTACCTGGGTTGAAATCGGTAGTTTGAGTGATCGGCGCTCCAAGGAGCGACCGGGAAGATCAAAAGATGAAAAGCAAGTGACTAGGAATATTTTAGTTTTCGGCGCTCTGTGGGAGCGGGCCGAGGAGGTCAAAAGATTAAAAGATTAAAAGGTAGTAAATAAAAACGAACCGGAGCAAATCAAATTGATTTGTCGGTTCATTTTTTTTACTTAGTAGATAATTTGTTGACTAAGCCATTGATCAGTCTTCCTATGGTATGGATAAGACTTTCTATTTCCTTGTGATCTTCAGTAGATATGTAATTCAAATCTTTTGCCAAAAGGATTTGATATTTCACTTCTTCAAGTGATCCCCTAGCGATGTAAAGGAATCTTATGTATTCTTTGTCTGATCCGCGTGCTTTTCCTTCTACTATATTGCTGGGAATAGAAATGGCGGATCTTCTGATTTGTGATGTCAAACCAAATGTTTCAGCTTTTGGAAAATTCATGGTCATTTTATAGATTCTAAGAACCAGGCTATGAGACTTATTTAGTACTACAAATTTACTATTATCTAACAATAGGACAACCTCCAATATAATGATTTGTACACTAATAGTATATATCAAATTGTCAGAAATTGTAATATTTTTCCATTTATGACCGACTAGGATCCACATGTTCTTCCCTGTTCTTAGATTCTGAGCCAGATCTAATTAGTCGTCGAAATCAGTGATTTCGATTGATCCTTGAGGGCACAAAAAAACAATGCTATAATGTTTCGTCAACGATGGCTAAGGAGCATCTGTTCCTGAGTTCTTCGCCATCGTGTATTCTAAACCTGCATTGTTTTTTTTGCGGTCAAGGACGACGTCATGGATTTATCAGATGATCAGCAGAATCAAGATCACTATCCGCATTTTCATCTTTTGACCTTCCTAACCACTAACCACTTGGCGCCAGCCAAAAACCAACTGCACTCGCTAGAGTGCAAAACCAACTGGGAGCTGCAAGCGATACCACTGTACTTCTAAGTCGGCAATTTATACTCCGGATTCAAATACTCGTCATAATTTTCTGATGCTTTGTTATAACTCCTCTTAAATGCGGTTTGAATCGCAATTGCATAGAAGGCCAAATCAAAAAGCTCAAAAGTATCTACGATGAACAGCATCATTTGGTCATATTGAATCAATGGAAGCATTACTAAAAATGATACGTCGTAAAATTCAGCGACCGAAAAAACAGCCACGAGTACTTTACCGAGGAAAATGCTTAGTGCCGCTATGCTTGCTGCTACAACTCCCCACATGATTAAATCACTTTTGCCAGCCCATGCAAAACCTTGTGACACGATGAATCCAACTGCAATAGCTGCAAATCCAATGTTGTAGCCTGTTACTTGAACGATGATCGCCCAAAATATTGCTGCCAAAATTCCAAGAAAGCTTGCCAGTATAAGGCCCAAAATCGGTTTGGGACTTTTGATATTATTCTCTTCCATAACAATCCTCCAATTAAAGATCAAATTCGTCCAGTTTTGGATGCCCTTTAAGTGATGACAATTCTTCGTATGTTTCAAATATGTGATCCAAATAACTTGATAGAGAAAACGCCATGACCAGATCATCCACTGCAGCTTCTTCTTGTGACATTTTCATGTTGATTCGAGCTTGATTGACATACCCAAATGCATCATCTGAGTAGATTTCCAAAAATTGCTCGTTCAGTTGTTTTGCCTCTTCCATTCTGCCAAGTAAAATCAGACAATCCACCTGTGACTTAAGAGAGTAATAAGTGTCTTCACTTAAAGTAACTGCCAAGCCATAACTTGTGGCTGCGCTTTCATAAGCCATTTCAAAATAATATGCATCTCCAAGATACTCATATCCAAAACCACTTTTGGGGTTGATCTCAATAATTTCAGACGCAACTTCTAAAAGCTTGACTGCATCTTCGGCATAATAATATTGATACGCCTCAATTTCCAGACGTGCTTCTCTACTGAAATTTTCTTCTACTTTGCCAAGAACAAGTTCAAACAATTCACTTTCATCAAGATAATAAATATCTTCAGCCAATGAGGAATACTCTGAATATTCTAA
>JAIOSU010000184.1 GCA_021107455.1 Clostridiales bacterium
TAGAGCATTGAGCCTATCTCATAAGCATTTTCACAAGTGACTCTATCGAACTGAAGTGTTTTTTCCTAGTAAAGAATATTATCGAGTTTCCATTCATGTTCCATCTTCAATTTCCTCTCTAATTTTGTCTTATTTACATAATAGCGCAAAAATCAAATAATGAGTAGGCATTTGCTCACTCATTTTACAAGATTCATTTATCTTTCAGAAAGATTTCGATAGCTTTGAAGCGATTTGACAGATTTATAGGCTGGTCTTATGATTTTAGGATCACTGATGACTTGTTCTATCCTATGCGCACACCATCCTGCTACTCTTGCCGCAGCAAATAGAGGTGTATAAAGTGCTGGAGGTATATCCAACATCTCATAGACAAACCCACTGTACAAATCGACATTGGCTGCAATTGCTGCAGACTCTCCCTTTCGTTCCTTGAAAATAATTTTAGTCAGTCTTTCTATGCTTTCATACAATTTGAATGTACATAGTCAATCCTTCTCTTGAGCAAGTTCTCTCGCTTTTTCCTTGAGTAGGACCGCTCTTGGATCAGAAATCGTGTAAACTGCATGTCCCATACCGTAAATCAAGCCTTTACCATCAAAAGCTTTCTTGTCGATTATCTTTTTCAAATACTGCTTTAATGCCTCCTCATTGTTCCAATCTGGACAATTTGTCTCAATGTCCTGAATCATTTCATAAACTTTCCTATTCGCCCCTCCGTGCTTTGGGCCTTTAAGACAGCCAAGAGCCGCACTGATTGCAGAATAGGTATCTGTTCCGCTCGATGAAACCACATGGGTTGCGAATGCAGAATTGTTTCCACCACCATGTTCTGCATGTATGACCAGCAGAAGATCAAGGGTCTCAGCTTCTGTCTTCGAATAAACACAATCAGGGCGTGTGAGTCTCAATATATTCTCTGCCGTACCTACAGATGGATCTGGTTGATGAATAAACAAACTCTTATTTTCAAAATAATGAGCTTTAGCTTGATACCCATAAGCCAGTATGACCGGAAATTGAGCAATCAAGCTCATACTTTGTCTCAAAAGATTCGATGTGCTCAAATCATCCGGATGTTCATCATGTGAGTACAATACAAGAACACTCCTTTGCAGTTTGTTCATGATATCATTGCTCGGAATTTTTAAAATCATATTTTCTGTAAATCCTTCAGGCAACTTTCGATATTCATTTAATAGCTCGTTGAATTCATTTAATTCAGTTTTAGTAGGCAATGCCCCCATCAATAGCAGATATGCGGTTTCCTCAAATCCCATTCTATTATCTTTTTGAAATCCATCAACAAGATCTGTAAGGTTATAGCCTCGATAATACAGTTTACCCTCTGAAGGCATCTTCACATTGTCGACAATTTCATATCCCTGAACTGATCCCACTTCAGTGAGGCCCACCAACACGCCAGTTCCGTTCGGATTTCTGAGGCCTCTCCTAACATCATAGAGGTCATAATTCTCTTCCGGAATCCTGTTGATCATTTCCACCGACATAGCCTTTTTTTCTATCCACGCATTCAATTTCATTTGCAGTCCCCCAAACCGATCATAAATTCTGAATCACAACTTTTGTAAACGTTTCAGTTGTCCCATCTCCACCCAAGTCCGGTGTCAGACTTACGCCGTTAGCGAAAACAGTTGCAACCGCTCTTTTGATTTTGATGGCTTCATCCGTATACCCCATGTACTCCAGCATCATGGCGGCAGATAAGATCATAGCTGTAGGATTCGCAAGTCCTTTGCCTGCTATGTCAGGAGCGCTTCCATGGACCGCTTCAAAAATTGCTATGTCAGAACCGATATTTGCTCCTGGCACTAGACCTAATCCACCAATAAGCCCTGCACAAAGATCTGATAATATGTCACCATAGAGATTCATTGTCACAATCACATCAAACTGATTAGGGTTCATGACAAGCTGCATGCACATGTTGTCCACAATCACACTTTCAAATGATATAGAAGGGTATGCCTTTGCGATGGCTTCGCCGATTCCTAAAAAAAGTCCATCTGATTTTTTTAGAATGTTTGCTTTGTGCACCAAAGTCACTTTGGATCTCCCTTGTTTGAGAGCGTAGTCAAACGCTGCCCTTATGATTCGTTCAGAAGCAGTCCTAGTCACAATTTTGAGTGCATGAACTTCATCATCTGAAATTACATTTTCAACACCTTTATAAAGACCTTCTGAATTTTCACGAAAAATGACCAAATCGATATCATTAAATCCTCGGTTGCTTACCGTTATGCTTTTTACCGGTCTAATATTGGTGAACAGGTCATATTTCTGTCTGAGCATGACATTGATACTCTTAAATCCCTTTCCTATCGGAGTGGTTATTGGTCCCTTCAGAACCACTCTGTTGCTTTCTATAGAGTTATAAAGTTCATCGGGCACCAAGACCCCACTGACATCAAAAACACTTTTTCCAGCATTGACAATTTCCCATTCGATACCGAGGTTCAGTGCGTCTACCACAGCTTTCGCACTAAATGCAACCTCAGGACCAATACCATCACCCGGAATTAAAGTCACGCTTTTCATAATGCACCTCTCAAATATAGTATCGCACCACCAGCCCTAATAATTTCAAAATCTCTGTCAGAACCATCAAATCTTAAATTGTAGCGTTCTCCGTTTTGCTGATCAATGGCCTCGATATCCTTTGATCCAAAATTGATTTTCAATTCAAGATGAGAATCTTCAGATATTTTTTCATAATCCTGTTCACTTTCGAAAACGAGTGGCAAAATTCCCGAGTTGATTAAATTCCCTTTATGGATTCTTGCAAATGACCTTGCGATTACTGCCCTTATCCCCAAATAAAGAGGTACTAAAGCTGCATGCTCACGGCTGGAACCTTGACCATAATTTTCACCACCGACTATGAAGCCCCCCTTGTTAATCCTTGATCGATTATAAAATTCAGGGTCAATAGACTGGAAGCAGTATTTGCTCAGTTCTGGAACATTGGATCTGAGTGGCAATAAATTGGCACTTGATGGAACAATGTCGTCAGTTGTGATGTTGTCTCCTGTCTTTAAAATCACATTTCCCTCAAGGCTGCTTTGTAAAGGTGTGTTGAGAGGAAACGGTTTTATATTGGGTCCCATCACAATCTCTGCATTTGGATTCAAATCATAATTGATAAAATAACTGTCCACACGATCAAAGTACTCAGGCCATACTGTATTGCTGAGGTCCACACCAGTTTTTCCAACCGGGGACTCAAGGTAGCCTTTAATCGATGACCATGCTGCGGTTTCCGGACTAACTAAATAGACATTTGCTGAAGATGTTCCACACCTGCCTTTAAAATTGCGATTAAATGTTCTAAGTGAAACTGCATCCGATTTTGGTGCCTGCCCCATCCCGATACATGGCCCACATGAAGCTTCAAGTATTCTAGCTCCAGCCTCAATCATATCGCTTATAGCGCCATTATCTGTGAGCATCTTGAGCACACTGCTTGAACCAGGTGAAATCGTGAGACTGACTTCCCTTGCTACCATTCTTCCTTTCAAAATTTTAGCTACAGTCATCAGGTCAGAATAAGAGGCATTGGTACAACTTCCTATGGCCACCTGGTCCACTTTGGGTCCTTTTATATCATCCACATCTACAACATTGTCAGGACTATGAGGCTGTGCCACTTGAGGCTTCAACTCTGACAAATCCACATTGAGCACTTCATCATAGTGGGCATCATCATCTGCAAACAGTCCATTAAAATCATCACTACGTCCCTGTCTATTCAGATAATCAAATGTGGCATCGTCAGATGGGAATATGGATGTTGTTGCACCTAGTTCAGCACCCATATTGCATATTGTTGCCCTTTCGGTTACTGATAATGATCGAATCCCTTCCCCTGAGTACTCAAGTACATAATTGACTCCGCCCTTCACAGTCAACACTTTTAGTATATGAAGTATGATATCTTTTGCTCCAACACCTTCAGAGAGCATTCCAGTCAAAACTACATTCATGACTTTTGGAACTTTCATTTCATAATAGCCATGTGAAAGTGCGATTGCGACGTCTAGACCTCCTGCTCCAACAGCAAACATCCCTGCACCACCGCAGGTAGGTGTATGTGAATCAGAACCAATCAGCACATCACCAGGCACAGCGAATCTTTCAAGATGTAGTTGGTGACATATTCCATTTCCTGCCTTGGAATAAACTATCCCGAATCGTTTGCATACACTTTCTATGAATGCATGATCATCTGCATTCTCATAACCAAGTTGTAAAGTGTTATGATCGATATAAGCAACAGCTCTGTCGACAGCTTTTTTTCTCACGCCAAGTTCAAGCAGTTGAAGATACACCATTGTTCCAGTAGTGTCTTGAGTGAGTGTTTGATTTGTTTTGAGCCTAATATCAGCTCCGCATATGACTTTACCGTCAATTTTGTTCTTCTCCAAAATTTTATACGTGATTGATAACCCCATAAAACCACCCCTTTTTTTAGTATATTTGTATACAATTATACCAATGGTCATATTCTTGTCAAGAATTTTTCAATGATGTTTTTTAAAAAAAACAAGACACTTTCCACGACCATTGATCAAATTAGCCAGAGAATAAGTGCCTTGTTTATAGATTGTGATTAATTCTATTTCAGACCGTCAATTGTTCCAAACGATCCACAAACTCAATGAGAGGTTCATTTTGATAACTGACAATCTCACTATTTAACTTGATGGGATATTCATTTCCAAAATGATATGTCTCGATTTCCTTCAAAATTTCATTTGTTTTTCCTACTACGACATTTTCAGGTTTCCCGATAAAAATGATCATGAATTGATCGCCACCATATCTGCCAACGATATCTAACTCGTCAACAGATTCTCTCAAAATATCTGCAGTCCTTCTCAGAACATGATCACCAAATATATGACCTTCAACTTCATTGATGGTCTTGAAATCATTTATGGTTATAATTGAAACCACGATGAAATCCATTGTGATGTGGGATTTCTCAATTTCGATTGCAAGATGCTCTAGCATAGTATGGCGATTGTTGATCTGAGTCAATATGTCATGAAAATTCTTTTTTAATTGAAAGTCTCCATTTTTCTCCAGTCCAGTCATCTTACTCGTAACATCAAGAGTATAGCCATGAGCTGTCAATGGCTTACCAAGATCATCTTTTTCGATGACCTCGCATTTATCATAAAACCATCTATAACCGCTATCTTTTTTCCTGATTCTATAAACAACCTCATAACGGTCAATTTCACCAAGAATTAGAGCCAGCATCTTGTCTCTCACTTCAGAATAATCTTCGACATAGATCTTTTCATTGAAAAATTCAATTGTGATGACTGTAGGCAAGTCTCTACCGACGTATCCCAAACTTGAATATCTCATAGGTTCTACGTCGATAATATTTGTAGTTAGTTGCCAAGTCCATTCACCTAAATTATCATTATATATGTTCATTTGTATGCTCCAATCCATTATACGAGTGCTTCTACTATAGTGTCTTTCGATTCTAGAAAATGTTCCAAGTCATTGATGTATTCATATAATGTCGCTCTGTTCTCAAAATCCTCCCTTGTTGACGGGAGCTTCATTTTTTTAAACGACTTTCTGTAGGATTCAAGTACTTCAAAAATTTCCTCGCCCATTCCAATCCCTTGGAATTGGTCAGCGATATATTCCGTAAGTTCAGCAACCATGGTGGTTTGTTCGCAAGTTGCATACAGTCGGTTGAAATATCTTTTCATATGATGAAGAATCTCAAATTGTACTATTCTTGCTTCCATGAATTTGACATGGTAAGTCACTTTTTTTGTAAGTCGATTCTCAGATTCCTTCCAAGCTCGATCATAACCTTCTTTGAGTTTCGATTCCAGAGTGTCATATAACGACTCATCTACCATCAACTCACGATCACGAAGTCTACTGGCCATGTTTTTTAAAATGGTTTTCATCATCTGATCGATTTCAAACACATCCTGATCCAGCTTTTTTTCAAGACTTGGCATGTATACGTTGAGTATGAAACCTATACCTGCTCCTATGAGCATCTGCATCATTTCATTAGAAAGTGCAGCGGGTGTCACTGATTGAATGGACAACAAATGAGTGACCAAAACCGAGCACGGCACTATACCGTCATTAAATTTTAGTTTTACAGCTATTGGAATAAATATCAATAGATATAGGCCAAATGCCAAAGCTGTAAAACCAATTGTGGAGAACACCAACGTACCGATACTCAGTGCCAAGATAGTGGATCCAATCCTCATTATCGCCAAATCCAACGATCTTTTTTTAGTATGTTGCACACTTAAGATCACTATGATTCCTGAGTTGGCAGCATAAGCCAAATTTAATTTTTGAGATATATATACTGCGATGATCGCTCCGATTACTGTCTTTAACGTTCTTGGACCAATATATTTACGAATTAAATTCATTTAATGTTGACTCCCCTGATTGATATACTGATATAAGCAAATCTTGGATTTGTTCTTTAGAATCCTTTTCAATGCTATCCTTTACCCATTTTGACAATGAACGATAGACAAATCTTCCTTGTGAATCGTGTACTTGATCCGCAGGAGAAGGTCTGCCAAAACAGTACCCTTGCATATAATCACAATTTGTGACAACTAGTTTTTCAAATTCACCAGCTTCTTCCACACCCTCGACAACTACCTTCAAATTCAACCCATGTGCAATTGATATCAGGCCATCCATCATTTTTGTATCTTCCATGTCAATGAATCTATCCTTAAGGCTTTTATCCAGTTTGATTTTGTCCACAGGCATATAGGTCAAATAATTTAGAGAAGAATAGCCTGTACCAAAATCATCAAGCGAAATGATCACCCCGATTTTTTTTAAGGCAGCGAGCACTTTCATATTTTCTTCTTTGTTGTCAATCAGAACACTTTCAGTGATTTCTATTTCAATCATCGATGGTTCGATGCCTCTTGAAGTGAGCTCTTCTTCAACAAATTCAGAGATCGTGGCATCATAAATTTGTCTAGGTGAAAGATTGATCGCCACAGGTTTGATTTCGAAGCCACTTGCTTCCCATTTTTGCAATTGATCGAGAACTTCCCGGATTACCCACTTTCCAATGGGAACAATCATCCCGTTTTCTTCTGCTATTGGTATGAATTCATTCGGAGGCATCGATAGATCCTTTAGCCTAAGTAATGCTTCAAAAGAGGATATATCTCCCGTCTTGGCATCAATGATGGGTTGATAATAAATCATGAACTCATTAGATTCAAGAGCACCTCTCAAACGGTTTTCGATGTTGATACGATTCTCAAAATTTGAAATGAGGTCGTCAAAGAAAAACTGTCGTTTGTTTTTTCCGGATTTCTTTGCGCTGTACATGGCAATATCCGCTTTCAGCAACAGCTCTTCCACGGTGTTGCCATTTGAAGGATATCTAGATACCCCGATACTTGCAGTGATATGATTCTTGATGTGTTCCACCTCATTACCGCGGTCCAAATGACAAACGATGTTTTCAATACATCGATCAATAGAGTCGGTATCGGTGACATCCATCATTAACACAATAAACTCGTCGCCACCAAATCTAAAGACATGAGCATTGCCTTCCACCGCTTCCAAAAGTCCTTTTGAGACACTGACCAAAACCTTGTCACCGTAAACATGTCCCAGTGTATCGTTGATATTCTTAAAGTTGTCAATATCAAGTAACAGAACTGACCCGGTTTTCCCCGAACTTAGTTGAGATCCCAAAAACTCGACAAATTTCCTGCGATTATAAAGTTCTGTGAGAGCATCATGTTCAGCCATATGTGTTATATATGCCTCACTGATTTGAAGCCTACCAATGGTATTCTCAAGTTCTTCATTGGCACCCTTTAAATCGTCATTAAATGATACTACTTTATGCATACCCATGAACGCAAATATCGATACAATCACACCAATGAACCATAGCATATAATACAGTACGGTTTTTCCCTGCCAACCTTCACGAGGAAGAACAGTAAGTGTCAAAGTGGAATCGTAAAGATTGACTTCTTGAATTATTGAATCACCAACAGGATTGCCATCATTTTTCCAAATAATCGCCTTCTCACCACTTAAAGAGTCAAATCCCGCAAGCTCCACAATGTATTCACTGGATAAACTTTCGATGCCACTTGCAACTATGGTTTTGTCAAAATCGAAAATAATCGCAACTTGTCCATAATAACCATCATTTACAACTACTGGAATCCTCACGATGATTCCAATTCCACCTTCAACGAGATTAACCGGTGCAGTGAACACTGCTTTCAGATTATTCTTTGCATACAATATCAAATCCCTTTGAGATGCCTCAGATGCCAAATCGATTCCGATGGCTGCCTTGTTTTCCTCATATGGATAAATATGAGTAATTGTAGTGTCGGTGATGAATGTCATACTCTTTACGATTTCATCAGAGGATGCGTATATGTTTTTTGCAAAACTGGAGTACTCCAATTGCGAAATTTCATTATCAATCTCAACATAGGCAGCTATACTCCCCATGCTGATCATTCTGGATTTGATCATGCTTTCAAGATTAGTCTGAGTCATCAATAATGCGTCTCTGGCATCTTGCTTGTGACGTTCAATGGCGAGTGTATGTTCAAAATTTGCCATGAGTGCAAACATTCCAAATACCAATATAAAGACTATTCCCGAGTATATGATCTTCTTAATTTTAGAATTCAAGTAGGAACCTCCTTCAGTATTGGGCCATATTCATATTATAGCTTATAAATCAATTTCTGTGTCTATTCACTTACAAGATACATAAATATTTTATAATAATTATGCTTGACACTTATCACTAAATAGTGATAAAATGTGACTATAAGCATTATCACTAATTAATGATTTTTATCATTGATCAAAATAGGAGGTAACATTATGAATAAGATCGGAATTATCATAGGAAGTACAAGACCGGGAAGAAGCTCCAAATCTGTTGCGGATTGGGTTTTCGAGATTGCACAAAAAAGATCTGACGCTGAATATCAACTTGTTGACATAGCGGATTACGATTTGCCATTACTCGATGAACCGGTTCCGCCATCAATGGGACAATACAGCAAACCTCACACAATTAAATGGGCAGAGAAAATTGATGAACTGGATGGTTTTGTTTTCGTAACACCGGAATACAATCACTCAATCCCAGCTGCACTAAAGAACGCAATTGATTTCATTTACAAAGAGTGGAACAACAAAGCAGCAGGATTTGTAAGTTATGGCTCAGCTGGTGGTTCGAGATCCGTTGAACAATTGAGACAAGTCATGGCTGAAATTCAAGTTGCAGATGTCAGGGCACAGGTCATGCTGTCACTCTTCTCAGATTTTGAGAATTTCAGCGTCTTCAAACCAGATCCTAGACATGAAAACAGTGTGAATCAGATGCTGGATCAAGTCGTCAAGTGGAGTGGTGCCCTTAAGGCTGTAAGGTAAAATTATATGAGCGCTTCGCGCTCTTTTTTTTTGAAGTTTTCCTCCGGATAAGGGTATAATTATAGAAGAGTTACACTTTAAAGGAGGTAATCCAATGAAAAAATCATTACTGGCTTTGTTATTTCTTGTGTTATTGTTACAAGTTCCCAGCACTTCATTTGCAGTAGATTTAATACCACAGGATACCATCGCCCTTCATATCGGAAGTCCCTTGATTCTCTCAGATAATAATATGAAAGCACTGGATTCCGAAAATCCCGACGTTGTGCCAATCATCCATAAAGAACGGACATTGGTGCCACTCAGAGCGATTAGCGAGCATTTTGGCGCAGTTGTTTCATATGACCCGATACAGCGTGAAGCATTGATCGAATTAAACGGTGAAATGTACTATTTCCCAATTGACAAGAATCACTATCGCATCGAAAAATCTGGAGTAGCAGCTAAAACTGTTTATTACGATACAGAGGCATTGATCGTTGAAAACCGTACTATGGTTCCTCTACGTTTGATTTCAGAAGAAATATTGGGAAAGAACGTTGGATACGATGATAAGGTTATTACCATAGGAAATGGACCAGTGGATCTGAATAAAGAGACGGTAGCAGCCCTCAAAACTAAAATCGGGCAAGTGCTAAAAATTACTTCTATGGAAGAATTAGAGAAAATCATAGCTGATATCACACCAGAATATCCAGACGATAAATTTATCGGACTTGAACCTTCACCATCCCCGGAAGCACCTGCCGAATCACCTGCCGAATCACCTGCTTTACCTACTGAGGAAGCAGATAGGTCAAATGATTTCTCATCCACAAATGAACAAGTTGAAGGTGTCAATGAAGCAGATATCGTCAAAACTGATGGACGATTCATCTATGTCGCTTTGGGGAAAAGTGTAAAAATTTACGATTCAAATAATGGCAACCCAATTCTCACAGATGAGATCACTTTGGATGTGGATGAGACCACCGGTCAGTATGTTGTGCTGAGCGAACTCTATATCGCTGATGGAAGATTGGTCATACTAGGATCAAGAAATGGATTTGATAATTGGATCCGGCCGATTCCAGAACCGACTTTGGATGCTCCTGATGCTTTAATCATGCCACGTTATCCGAACAAAAGTTATACTTATTTGGCTGTTTATGACATTGATAATAATGGCAAGAAATCCTTAATCAAGGAATTCGAGATTGAGGGCTCACTTTTATCCAGTCGTAAAAAAGATGACACTTTATACCTCGTAGTCAACAAATACTTTAATTATTACATCATGGATGGTAATGTTGAGATTCCTACCTATAAGGATTCAACAATAAGTGACGAATATCGAACACTTCCGGTGGATAGAATCATGTATCACCCTGGACGATTGGCACAAAATTATTTGATAGTCGCAGCTGTTGATATAAGAAATGAAACTACCCCATCATCAATCAATGCATTTTTAGGAAGTGGCAGTCTGGTCTATATGAGTAATGAGGCACTCTACGTCGCTGGAAATGATTATAGCTCGTTCTTTGGCAACATCACCAACATTGCCAAATTCAACGTGGATGGATTGAAAGTAGGATTTGCAGGAGGTGGTATGGTCGAAGGTTCAATATTGAATCAATTCTCTATGGATGAATTTGATGGCAACCTCAGAGTCGCAACCACCAACTGGCAAATGGAAAGCTCAAATGCACTTTATGTCTTAGATACCAATCTCAATCCTCTTGGAAAAGTAGAGCATCTCGCACCGGGTGAAAGAATCTTTTCTGTACGTTTTATGGGGGACAAAGGTTACATCGTCACATTCAGACAAGTCGATCCCCTTTTCGTTTTCGATTTAAGTAATCCAAGTGCACCGAAAGTCATAGGTGAACTTAAAGTTCCCGGATTTTCAAATTATCTCCATCCAATCAATGAGAATGTATTGCTTGGAATTGGTCAAAATGTTGATGAAATCACAGGCATCCAATCTGGCATCAAGCTTTCCACCTTTGATGTCTCTGATGGTGGTAAGCCAAAAGAAATTGCAAATCTGGTTCTTGGTGATAGCGGAAGCTATGCCGAAGTCCTAAACAACCACAAAGCCTTGATGCTCAACCCCACTAGAGATATGATCGCATTTGATGCCACTCTAAGAAAAGAGACTGGTGATTATCAGAGCACCTACTTTTATGGGGCAATGATACTTGAGGTCTCGCAAACGGGTGAAATCAAGTTGTTGAAACAAATACCCACAGACGGTTTATATGGTTCAGTTGTGAAAAGAGTCCTATATATTGATGATGTCCTCTACTACATTTTAGATGAAAACATCAAAACATATGATATGGATACTTTTGTAGAGATCAACTAATGAAAAAGAGTGGATTCCAGTTTTGGGATCCACTCCTTTTGTATTATACAGCCTCATTGACAATTCGCCCATAAGCTCTTAATTTGATTTTGGCTTGATCTATAAATTCTTCTGTTAGTATGCTTGGTTTTATACCATGATCCTTCAAACTGCCGGAAATAATCACGTTGATCAATTCTTTGAATGAAATATCAAGGTATTCAGCCATATAGGTCAAACTGGCACTTTCAGATAATGACGGTGTGCCATTGACATCGATTACATAGAGTTCCTTGTTGGCATCCTCTCTGACTTCCAATCTAATAATATCTCTTCCTTCAACCGCATCGAATGATGCTGTTGCAATATCATATAACTGCCAATATCTAGAATCTTCGCTGGTCAAAATCTGAAATTGCTCTCTGTCTTTATATTCCTTGCCTTTTGAGGCATGGCTACGAACTCTGTAATGCATTGGAAATGCAATTATTGGAAGCACTGTTTTGACTATGCCACCCATAATACCAATAGTAAATTCCTGTCCTGATAAATAAGTCTCTGCAATGAGGGTCACATCACCAAGTTCTTCAAATAAAGATATTGCTTGTGTTCTGAGTTGATCCATGTCATCAACAATAGAATTTATTGAGATTCCTACACTGTTTCCGCCTCCTGCTGGTTTTATAAAAAGTGGAAATTCAATACTTGATGCAGCATACATGCTTTCAATATCGTCCCCCATTTGAATGGTAAAGAATCCAGGGACTTTGATGCCTCGCATTCTCAAAGTTTCATAAGTGTGATCCTTATTTCTGCAGACCTCCATACCATGAATTCCAGTATGTGAAGTTGGAATACCTTGAGATTGGATTACTGCCCTTATTTTTTGTGAGCCTGAACCATCATAGAGCGTATCTGGTTCATCCAAAAATCCTTCTGCGATGACAAAAGCCAAATCGATATTCTCGAGTTTTGATATTTCTTCAATCACTTGAACTGGAGATCTTGCATTTAATAAAAAAACCTCATTCCCACCAGCCAGCAATGCTTGGTGCAACTGATTCACCGTCTTCACAGACGCACACTCACCATAAATACCGGTTCTCTCCTCAATTGGAACACTATTGTACACAAACAATATTCTATTTTTCATCCGGTCAGTCAATCCTCAATCTTTCTTATAAATCATTCCTAATTTCATTCTCTATCCAATTCTAATCGTAATCAGTCGAATTGACAACATAATTTTTTGTGAGTTGTTTTTGATGATTTTCATTGGGTAAAGATAAATATCAATCGGAGGTGAATCTATGCAAAAATCTAAAGAGGGATTATTGAGATGGCAACTGATTGGCATAGGTGCCTTCAACATAACAGACTATTTTCTGACATTAGAAGCACTCGAAAAAGGACATACCGAAGCCAACCCACTGCTGATTACAATTGTCAACACCCTGGAATTCCCACTTGTAAAATTGATCTTAGTGCCTCTCTTACTATATTGGCTTTGGTTGAAAAGACATCGTATTGGGGATTCGCTCACCAAAGTTGTCTGGATTCCCTTTTTCGGATATTTCATTCTTATGGTTTATTTTAGATATCTTTTACTTCACTAATTCTCTTAACCTCTTTACTATATCCATATTAATTTCAAGGCTGAATCCGTCAACAGACCTTTCAGCTTTTTTCGTGCAACCATCTACAGCTCCGGCAGACACCATTGCATCAAGAAGTTTAAATTCTACGTTTTCATCATACACCACATCTTTGTCGTTCAATGCTGAAATCATCGCACTAACACCATGACCGCCCCAATTGGAAACACCTGCTATGATCAAATTGTCGGTTTCAGTGACAGATGCAATCTTTTCTCCAAGTGGAACTCTAGATATAATGTAATCCTTTATTTTACCCATTCCGATTTCATTGCCACCATCTCCGATTGCCGAGGTTCTGATCCCATTGACCTTGGCGATTTCAAACATATAGTCAAGATCAGGAATATAATCCGTCAAATCCTCACCAGACATGGAATGGTATTTTCCACTAGCTGATTTACCCGGTCTTTCAATTGCAATCACATGATCTGGCTTATGTTTTGAAAGAATCCCATCGCAAGCCATCTTTGCACTCTCAACAGTCACAACGTAAAGATTGACATCGATTCCCAAAAGGTCGATGCCAATTTCAATGAATTTGGATGTATATTCATCCGTTAGTATAACAACTTCCTTGTCGAGCCTGGAAAGCGTATTAGCCATTGAAAGTGCCCCTAATGGACCATCGGTTTCACCGATCCCTGCCTTATGAATGTAAAACCCGGTAACAATGACAATGACCTTGCTATTATTGAGCTCAACGGCTGTGTTGATCAACTGGTTTTGAAGTTTTATACCTGCCATTCCTCTAAATTCAAGATTTTCAGTAATGATTTCTTCAATTTTTTCACCTAAGTTCACGAATTTTTCTATCATCGTTTCTCCTCAGATCGTATTGATTTAAGCGCCTCATTCTTTATATCCGCTATGAACATATGACCAGGTGCATGTGTTATCATCAAATCCGGTTTCGCCTGTGATGCAGCTGCCTGAGGAGTCACACCACAAGCCCAGAACACTGGAATCTCATCATCATTGATATTCACCGCATCACCATAATCTGGGCTATTCAAATCCATTATTCCAATTTGTTCAGGATTCCCAATATGAATAGGTGCTCCATGAACTTCAGGATATTCGGATGTGATTAAAATCGTTTGGTCTATTTGGTCCTTTCTGATTGGTCTCATACTGACTACCATTGGTCCAGAGAATTTACCAAACGGTATAGTCATGATACCTGTTTTATACATAGGAACATTACTATTTGTCGTTATATGCCTGACTTCAATTCCTGCAGCCATGAGGGCTGCTTCAAAAGTAAAACTGCATCCGATCAAGAAACTTACAAAATCTTCTTGCCAATAGGCTTCAATATTTGTGGTTTCCTTTTGAAATTTTCCATTCCTGTAAATCCAATATTTCGGCAACTCCCTGGCAATATTGGCATGATCCGCCAAATCTGTTGTGTATTTATTACCATTTTCTATAATTTCCAGTACTGGGCAGGCCTTGTTGTTGAGATTTGCAAAGTGTTTGAACTCTTCAGAATATTTTTTAGGCAATATGACTAAATTCGCTTGTGCGAATCCATTACACATACCAGAAGTCGGACCCGTAATTTTTTCTTCTGATATCAATCGTCTTACATGTTTAGGCTTTTCGTTGGCATAGGACTTCATAGTGCCCCCTACTTGGATTTGTCAGTGATGTGCATTTTTACTCTATGTTCAGTATGAAAATCATTATCCGGCTTTTCATTTGATTTTTCAGCCCTCTTTTGAAGCTCCTGTTTGGTTCTGCATCGCTCACAATATTTCCCAATTGGAATTTTTGTGCCACAACTGTAACAATGATTCCCAACTTTGGCTGTGTTCAGTGTCAATCTTCCTTCATCAACGTACTTCATGATATCTCGAAGTGATATATCAATTCCCATCTCAAGCATAATATCTATTATGCCTTGTGGTGAAATGTCGGGATTGTCATACACAAGTTCTCTTGCGGCAGTATATTTATCTCTTTCGGGATCGCCTGAGCTCTTGAAATTTCTTGTGGATAATCTGCACGCCGTACATACATTACCACCGACTTCATCACCAAAGAATCGTCCGCATTTTTCACATTTTTTCAGCATTTCTTCCTCCAGTTCATTATTTCAAATTTTTCTTCATCTAATTACATCATACATGATGCTGACCGAAACATAAACAACATTTCTCTTTATCAATAAGGAACTCTACTATATAATGTTAATTATACGAAACATTTGAATATTGGGGGAAGCCTATGTCTGTAATTATTGATGCACTGCAAAGTAATCGACGAAGTCACAAAGTCACTCTCCTTGAAATGACAGGTTATGGTACAGGTTTTTTTGGATACGGCTTCATTACACAAATGTTGACTTCCTATTTTGTTTTTTATGCCACAGTCTTATTGAAATTGCCGGGATCTATCGTTGGATTGGTATTCGCTTTAAGTGTCATTTGGGATGCCGTCAGTGATCCTGTTATGGGTTATCTTTCAGATCACACCTACTCAAGTTATGGCAAGCGTCATCTCTATATTGGTATCGGAACCATAGGCATTGTACTCTCCAATTTGGTACTTTGGCAGGTCAGTCCAGATGCCACCAATCTTGTGAAATTTGTATGGATTCTCTCCAGCATATTGATTATAAAAACCTTCATCACAATTTTCATCACCCCCTACAATGCACTTGGCGCGGAACTGAGTAACGATTATCATGAACGCTCAAAAATACAAGGTATAAAAACCGTGTTTTTTTTGATTGCTCTTGTAATGGTGACTGCAGTTTGCATGTTTATCTTTTTCAAACCCACCCCATCATATCCAATTGGGCAACTCAATCCTATAGCCTATAGAAATATCGCTGTCATGTCTTCAATCATCATGCTGATTACTGGCATTACAACTCACATCAGCACCAAACGATTCATTGATTTTGGTGAACATGCAGGTGACGTTCATGGCACTTTATCACTTGGAAATTTTATCAGAGAATCAAAGTACAGTTTACAGGATAACGATTTCAGACATGTTTTTTTCGGCTATATGTATACCAACTTGGCCAGTGCGATTGTTAGTGTTGTTGGGTTACATACTTTTACTTATACTTTCAATATGAGCAATTATGAGATTGGAATTATTTTTGGTGTCCAATTTTTCTTCAGTATAGCGAGTCAACCTTTTTGGATTGCACTTGCACGAAAAATCGACAAAAAAAGAGCGGTTATAACAGGACTGAAAGTCTGCATGACCGCATGTTTGATTTTATTCTTTTTTGTGATTCGAATGGATCTTATTCATGTGAACTTTCTATACCTTCTGATTTATGCGATTATCGTGGGTTTTGGCACCAGTGGCTTATTTTCCATTCCACTTTCCATGCTCGCAGATACAGTGGATCAGCAAGAATTCAATACAGGAAATAGAAATGAAGGGGTTTATTTCGGAATGTTGAATTTTGGATATAAGTTTTCTCAATCACTTGCCGTTCTCGTTCTCGGAGTAGTCCTTGATCTAATTAGATTTGATTCGAATCTACCCGTACAAGGACGGACCACATTATTCCTTCTAGGGACACTACTGTCACTTGGTGGTTTATTGGCTTTTGTCTTATCCAGCATCTCCTATAAGAATTATAGTATAGACGAAAAGCGAGTTCGAGAAATGCAAATATCCATTCTCAGGCGAAAGCACTAAATGTTTTTCTCTTTCCACTTGCCTTTTTTAAACCAAAATCCCATCACCGCTGCTTCGGCGACTACAGATATGGCAATCGCCAGCCAAACGCCATTTGCGGATAAGTTAAAAAATCTTGTCAATATATAAGCCAGCGGAATTTTGACCATCCAGTTTCCAATCAGTGATGCGATCATTGGAGGAAAAGTATCTCCTGCTCCAGAAAAAGCAGATCCGAATACTGTTGAAAATACTGCCAGCAAAACACCTGTATAAGTGATCCTCAAATAATTCGCTCCAATTTGAATGACCTCTGCATCCCCTATGAAAGCTCCTATCAACAGCTTTGGAAAAATATAGAATGGAATGGCGAAAATAATCATATTGATCGTGGCAAGCACCAATCCTTGTTTAATGAGAAGATCGACACCTTCCTCATCATGCCTACCAAGACTCTGCCCAACCATGACTGACATTGCAGTCCCTAAGCCCGCCAAAAATATAAAGACGAAGTTGAACATCCGGCCACCAATTCCAAACGCAGCACCAGCTTCAACGCCTTGTGCCAAAACAAGTCTGAACATGATGAGTCCTGTAAAAGGTCTTGTAATCATTTGCATGACCGCAAATCCACCAATTCTTAGGATCCGAATCGCCACATCTTTTTCAAAGGTTATAGCAGCAATCAGTTCCTGTAATTGTCCTTTATATATATTTCTGAATACCAGCAGACTCATGAGTGAAAATGCTACGACCTCAGCAATAACAGTTGCAATAGCTGCGCCTTCTATACCTTTGCCGAGAACCATAATAAAATAATAATCAAGGACAATATTGATTATATTTGCCAGGATGAAAATTATAACCGGATTTTTTGTATCACCTGTCGCCTGTACTACCGACCTTGTCGTTGCATTATAGAAGAAAAATGGTAATCCTATGAGTCCGATAACAACGTATTTCTTTGCCATGTCCATTACCAGAATATCTGCATCCCCAAAGATCATCAAAAGTTGATCGATAAAAATGGTGCTGATGATCATGACCGTGATCCCAGTAAAAATGGACAAAATAATACTGTTCGAGGTGATTCGTTTAATATTTTCTTGATCATTTGCTCCTGTAAAGCGTGCAACCAGTGCGATTGCTCCCGCCGATACAAGTGCGGGTAATACCTGAATGACACCTAAAAGTGATGTTCCTGTTCCAGCTGCAGCTGCTTCAACACTTCCGAGTCTCGCAATAAACCACATATCTGCAATCACAAGGACCGTATGAAGAAGCTGACCCACCATAACAGGCCAAGCCAACCTCCATATCTTTGAGATAGCTTTTCTATCAAAATATTTGTTTCCCATTAGCTCCATTGTTTAGACCCCCTATCTATTTTAATACATAATTGCATTAAGTGCCAGATAAGAAAATCGACAATAAAAAAAGACCACAAATGTGGTCTCGACTAAGATTAATGTTGTTTTCTAATACGACGTTCATCTTCTCTGATTTTTTCATTCACTGCATCGAGCATGATTTCAGGATCCATGTTTCTTCTTGCATCCTCTTCAATATGCCGTTTCTGAATGGAAGCCAAATGAGAGTCTTCTACTCTTCTATTGCCCATTTCAATCTCCAGTTCCTCTTTCCTTGATTTCATATTGATGAGTTCATGAATTGTTTTATTCATGATATCACCTCCCAATTTATATATACCCTCTTTTTTCATCAATATATAATTTAAATGTGGCGCAAATCAAATATTTGTCGTATACTTAGTAGTTGCTGCTTGACACCCATTATTAGAAAAGAGCTGAGTATGATACACAAACAATTTAAAGATTTTGATTTAAGCACAGATTTATTGAAAGCCATAGAGCTTTTGAATTTCAAAACACCTACTGATGTCCAACAGTAAGTGATTCCCCTGATCCTGGATAAAAAAGACATAATCGTCAGTTCCGAAACCGGAAGTGGCAAGACCGCATCTTTTGCGATTCCACTTTGTGAGAAGCTGGATTGGGAAGAGAATCAAGCACAGGTCTTAGTCATCACTCCTACAAGAGAACTTGCCATACAAGTAAAAGAAGATTTCTTTAATATAGGAAGATTTAAAAGGATTAAGGTTTCTGCAGTATTTGGAAAATCCCCGTTTCGCTTTCAAGAAAAAGAACTGAAGCAAAAAACACACGTTGTTGTAGGCACTCCTGGCAGATTAATAGATCATATGGAACGTGGCACGCTGAATTTATCCAAAATAAAATACCTTGTAATTGATGAGGCAGATGAAATGCTCCAAATGGGTTTTGTCGATCAAGTTGAAACTTTGCTCCGCGCAATACCTGATGATCACCTGACAATTGTACTTTCCGCAACAATACCAGAGGATATTCGAAAATTATGTGAAAAATATATGAAAGACCCAGTCCACATCACACTTGAAAATCAAGAGAAAGCATCGGACCGTATAGAACAAATCCGTTATGATCTAAACGAAAATCAAAAAAAGGAATTGCTGAAAGACCTATTGATTGTTGAAAATCCTGACAGCTCAATCATATTCTGCAACACACAACTGAAAGTGGAGGACGTTCATGATTATCTTGATGAACTTGGATATTCATGTGATAGAATCCATGGTGGCATGGAGCAATCGCATAGACTTGAAGTCATGGATGCGTTCAAGAAGGCAAAATTCCGATATTTGGTTGCTACTGATGTTGCAGCAAGGGGAATCGACATCGATCAGATCAGTTTGGTCGTCAACTACGATGTTCCAAACACCAATGAATACTACGTGCACCGTATCGGTCGAACTGGCAGAATTGGAAATAAAGGAAAAGCCATTACTTTTGTGACGCCTTCAGAAAAGAAAAATCTATCAGATCTGCATGAATACCTCGGTAATGAGATTGAACTTGGTGTGAAACCCGATTCTGAAATGATTTCAGATCTTGAAGAGGCATTCAACGAGAAATCAAATCAAACCCCTGAAGTCAAAGACTCCAGAGGTTCACTCTTAAACGAAAGTATTTTGAAACTTCATATCAATGCAGGAAAAAAGACTAAAATGAGAGCTGTTGATATCGTTGGAACTCTATGTGGCATCGACGGAGTGGAAGCTTCGGATATAGGGATTATCAACATACTTGATATTTCCACTTTTGTGGAGATTCTCAACAACAAAGGTGAACTTGTATATAAGGAACTTCAAAATAGAACAATCAAAGGTCGAATGAGACGTGTCAGTAAAGCTGAACGATGATTTCAATTACAAAGTCCGGTATTCTCAATTAATGAGTTTACCGGACTTATTTATATACTGTTATTTATCCTTTTTTGGCGCGATAGGTTTTACCTTTTATTTTTTTAGTCTCCAGCCCTTTTATGACAAGTCTTTCTTTACCACCTGCAATGCTCACTTTGGTGATTTTGTCCATCATATCAATTTTGCCGATATCTTCCGTAGTCAGTCCGGGAATGCTTCGCAAAACAGAAAGGATATCTTTAGGTTTGAGTGGACTGTTTGCCATACCTGCATTGATTGTCAATGATACGGCTTGCCCTTTTTTCATCTCATCTTTATATCTTCTTCTTCCTGTACTCTGCTCAACTTTCTTTCTTACAGAGGTCTTGGCGAGTTTATCAATATGACCGCCCTTGCAAGGAATCGTATATCCTAAAAATTTCTGAAGTTCTTCAAAACGACTCATCTCACTTGGAATTACCAGAGTGATAGCAATACCTTTTTGATCCACACGTCCCGTTCTTCCGATTCTATGAATATAATTTTCATGATCAAATGGAACCCCATAATTGATGACATGTGTAATGTCTTTGACATGTAATCCCCTGGCTGCCAAATCGGTGGCTATCAAAATTTTATAGACACTTCTTTTGAATCCTTTCAACATTTCCATACGCATACCCTGATCCATGCCCCCATGGACAGCGCAAACAGAATGATTCCACTTTCTCATGATAGCAAAAAGATTGTCGACCTGCTCCTGTGTATTACAGAATATGATAGTTTTCTCAGGTTGTTCATGTCGAATCATTTTTTTCATGAAATCGACTTTTTTCAGACCATCGACCGCATAATAGATTTGCTCAATTTTGTCTATATTGAGAACTTCTGACTCAATTTCAATGCTTTCAGGATTTTTCATGTACATCTTGCTCAATATTTTCACTTCTTCTGGCATTGTGGCAGAAAATAACAATGTGACACGATCCGTTGGTAATTTTTTTATAATGGTTTCAATTTGCTCTTTGAAACCCATCAAGAACATTTCATCGGCTTCATCTATGACAAGATATTTGATGTCTTGAAGTTTGACATTTTTGTTAAGGATATGATCCATCATTCTACCTGGAGTCGCCACAATCACATGAGGATTTTGCTTGAGTTCCTTCCTTTGAAGTTCCATTGGTTGTTTACCAAACAATGCACAAAACTTAAGTCCCGTATATTTACCGATCTCGGAGATATCATCTTTGACTTGTACAGTCAACTCTCTGGTTGGTGTCAGGATTAGGACCTGTGGCCGATCTAGTTCAACATCGGTTTTCTCGCAAAGAGGAATAGAAAAGGCTGCTGTCTTTCCACTACCTGTCTGTGATTTTACAATTAAATCTTTACCCTCTAAAATCATTGGGATTGTTTTAACTTGTACCTCGAGTGGTTTTTGAAACCCGAGCTCGCTAATTGCCCTTTTGATTTGATTATCCAGCGGATAATCCTTGAAACTCTCTATCTGTTCCATTTAATAACCTCTTTCTATTTTATCGCGTATATTTGATTATACCACAAAAACGGACTCAACACTTCAAGTAGAGAAATGATGAGTCCTTATTTGAGTTGTAGAGCCTTTAATTTGTGAAAAGCTGTGTCCAGGTATAACCACCATACTTTCCGCCGGCAACTATTCCAATTCCGATATTATTGAATGCTGGATTCATGATGTTGGCTCGATGCCCTTCGGAATTCATCCAAGCATTGACAACAGCCTCAGGAGTTTTTTGTCCAGTGGCCAAATTCTCTCCTGCTCTTGTGTATGTTATGGAATGAAACTCCAGCAATTCACGTAATCCGCCAAATGTAGGTGAAGTATGAGAAAAATAATCATGATCCACGATATCCTGTGATTTTACTGTTGCCACTTCAAGCAATCTACTGGACATATTCAAAGATGATATACCAACCTTTTGTCTTTCAATATTCACAAGGCGTAGCACTTCATATGCGTAATCATTTTCGATACTTGTTTCCGGCTTTATTTCAATTCCAGTGGATGGTTTTGATCCAGTGATTGTAACTTCACTTTTAAGACCTTCCCAACCGACGGCATATCCAAGCACTTCACTTACAAATCTCACCGGGACAAGCGTCCTTCCATTCAAAATCGTCGGAGGCACTTCCACTTCAATGGTTTTACCATTTAATTCAGCCTTATGGCTATCTATGAAAAGTCTTATTAAATTTTCGTCCTTTTCAACAAGAACACTTCTCGTTTCAGGTTCCCAAGTGATATCAAGACCTAAAGCCTCCGTTATAAAGCGAAGCGGCACCATTGTCCTTCCACCGATAATAATTGGAGCTTGCTCCAATTTGAATGGCTCAGAGTTGATCATCGCCCATTCAGAGTCCAGTGTCATCAAATCATTGACATTCTAAGCTTCTGATGTTGCATGAGAAAGGGTGATATTCCCCATTACGAGTATTCCTATAATCAAAAACAGGATTGTTTTCAAAAAACTTAATTTAATTTTAATTATCATTCACTTTATTCTCCCCGTATAATGGATTCAGGTGCTAATTGATATTTTAACACTATGACCAAACCACAGTCAAGAGACCAAAGTCCCTTAATGTGGCTGAACTAAATATTTAATAATACATATGGAGGATGAAATGAACATCGGATCCTTTGCCAAACAAAATCAAATAAGTATCGACACTATCAGGCATTATGTGGATATGGGACTCTTACTTCCTGAAAAAGATAATGAGGAGTATGAATTCGATTCAAAATGCCAATCGGATTTTGAGGAAATCAACAGGCTGAAATCTATTGGTTTCTCGCTTTCTGAAATTTTGTCCCTATTGCTGTACCATCGAATTGGTCAACTGACGAAATACGAGAAGAAAATGTCTTACCGCTCTTATTTTGAGAACAAACTTGATCACATAAATCTTGAAATCCAAAGATTGGACCACATGAGGACAAAACTGATCCACTTGCTTGGAAATATATACTCCTCTGAGAACACTGTACAAAAGATTACTCTTGGATTGCCACTTGAGAGTCTGCAATACTTCAGTTGCCCGAAATGCAAGAAAACACTTAACTTTCTCGATGGAAATGTTGAGAATGGTCAGATCATAACAGGACGATTATCTTGTGAGTCAAATCATACATATGTGGTAATTGATGGAATTTTTATGGGAGATGGTATTCATTCTGAAGAGAACATCAACTCCCTTCACGATGGCTTCGTCGATGATTATATATCGACAACTGATGTGGATTATATGAGAAATTTATTCAATGCACTCGAATGGACGAAAAAGAACGTCTCATTCGATTCCATCTCTGATGGCATTGCTATGGAACTTGGACCAGGACATGGATTTTTCATGAGGCATTTTCTTGATTCATTTCCATCAACAAGTACATACATAGCAGTAGATTCCAATCCCAAAGCGTTGAACTGGCTTAAAAAAGTACTTGAACGCAATGCACCTAAATTCAAAGTTTTGTTCATCTGTGCTGATTTTAAATCCATTCCAATAAAACCTTCAATAGTGGATATGATGTTTGACATTTCAGGCACCAATAATGAGTACTATGATGGAACAATATTCTTTACTCGATGAGGTTGTACCTCTACTCAATCATGAATCTGAGCTACATTTTTATCATATTCCGAAAGTAGAAGCTGATCGAAAAATAAAAATTGATCATGAGCAAATAAAAAAAGCCATATCAAATATTGGCTTCCAAAGTATTGATGAGTTTGTATCAGAATCTTCGAACGTCGATAACATAACAAGTTATTTTTACTATGGAAAAAGGTTGGTATAATACCAACCTTTACTTTCGTAACTGAACTGGGTTTTATCCAGTAACGATGGATTTGGACGTTTGTCTACAGTCTAAGGTTGGGCTAATCCCAACCTTTACTTATTTCAAAATATCCAGTGGCTGCCTTGTATAAGGTCTGATACCATGTTTTTCCTCATGTTCTTTTAAAATTTTTTTCATTGTGTCAGGAGAACCTTTCATCCGATCTATTTGCTCCTGTGGAATTTCTTGACTGAAAGGACAAGCTGAAATACATATGCCACAATCAGTTCCAAGTCTACGCCACATACCATAGCAGCTTTCCTGAATAATTTGCCACCTTAGCACTCCATCAATCATTTTTCTATTCTCCGCTGGGATAGCCTTTCCAGGACATGTTTTTACACATTTCCCACAGAGCTCACAAAATTCAGGAACACCAAAACCGGAAAACTCATCAGCAACAAGTGGCATGTCTGTTGTGACCACCCCGAGTCGTACTCTTGAGCCATACGGCTTTGTGATTAGAATTCCAGTCCTTCCA
>JAIOSU010000330.1 GCA_021107455.1 Clostridiales bacterium
AAATGAGAATGAACCTGCTATGCCTATGGGCGGTATGGGTGGGATGATGTAGTATTTTCGCGTAGCGAAAATACCGCGTAGGTAATCTTTTGCGAAGCAAAAGATCGCGTAGTTAAGTTTCCGAAGGAAACTTATTAGCGGAAGCCTAACGTTTCGAGATGCTTCAGAAAGAAAACTTAGTATTTTGCGTAGCAAAATACTGCGTAGGATAGTTTTCTTTCAGAAAACTATCTAGCATCTCAGCCTGACATTTCAAGCCGTTTCTGCGAAGAAAATCCTACGAAGCATAACCAAAGAAAGCATTATCAAAAAACCAAAAAGACAAGTATGAGATTTCACTCTCGCACTTGTCTTTTTTTCAACTTACTGTACTGTTCGTATCTGCTTATACAAAAGTGTGAACACAACACAAGAAATAATCATTTCAGGAACAAGATAAGCCCCATTATAAACCAATGAGTACCAATAAGGTGACATGCCTTCCGGTGCATACATTCCGAAGAAAATCACACCTGAGAAATAGTGGGCGAGGAATCTTAATCCAATCGCAATGACTATTCCAGTGTAAATCTTCACAAGGCTTGAACTTCTGTGTGCCACAAATCCTAGTACGCCAAGAACCGCGAATGCTACCGGGTAGTCGAGGAGAACTGAGATTGGATGTGCAGCATAAGGATCGATAAGAAACTGAATGATGCCGTACACAGAGCCCACAAGCAGGCCTTTTGATCCGCCCCAACGGTATGCGTAGATCAGAATTGGAACCATGCTTGCCGCGGTGATGGAACCACCGTATGGCATTTCCGCCACTTTGATGAAACTGAGTATGGTTGCGATTGCAATCATCATTGCGCCTTCAACCAACATTTTAACGTTTGTGCTTGATGCTCTTTCCATTTTAATTCCTCCAGATCAAATAATTGTTGGTCAATGATTCGATTCGGTGGTAATAAAAAAACCATGCCGGGGTACGGTCATGGTCAATTTTCATCTTACCACTTTCCTCCGCTGGTGTTAACCAGTTCAGGTTCAAAGGGTTACGCAATTGCGCTCTCAGCCGAAGGCACCCCTAGTGAATCATATTAAATTCAATTACATAATATCATACTTGAGACCTTTTATCAATGGTCTTTGTATTGAAGCTTGTAAAGGTCGTAGTACATGCCTCCATTTTCAAGCAGTTCCTGATGGTTGCCCACCTCTTTGACCTCGCCCTTGTTCATGACGATAATCTTGCTCGCGTGTTGGATTGTGGAAAGTCTATGCGCGACGATTACGGTGGTTCTGCCTGTGATGATCTTGTTAATCGCATCTTGGATCAAAAGCTCTGTCTCTGTATCGATATTTGAAGTGGCCTCATCCAGGATGAGAATCTTCGGATCGAAAGCAAGGGCTCTGGCAAATGACAACAGTTGACGCTGACCGGCTGAAAGTGTCGATCCACGCTCGGTGACTTCCTCATCATACCCATTTCTGAGTTTGCTGATGAAAGTATCTGCGTTGACGTAAGTGGCAATCTCTTTGATGCGTTCATCTGAGATACTCTTGTCGTGGAGCCTGATGTTGCTTTTGATGTCTCCTGCAAAGAGGAATACATCTTGAAGCACTATACCGATCTGCTCTCTCAAGTTCTCCATTTCGAGCTCGCGGATGTCGATGCCGTCTATATAGATATGTCCTTTTTGAATATCATAAAATCTGTTCAGTAGGCTGATAATTGTTGTTTTACCAGAACCTGTAGCACCAACGAGTGCAAGGGATTCACCACTTCCGATTTCAAAGCTGACGCCCTTCAAGACGTAATCATCAATTTTCTTTGGATCTTCATCATAACTGAACCAGACATCATCGAAAACGATGCTGCCTTTGAAATCGTCTCCTTGAAATGTTTTTGGATTTTCTGGATTATTGATCAGCGTTTCCTCATCGAGCAGCATGAAAATTCTTTCTGCACTTGCCATTGACGACTGGAAGATGTTGAACTTTTCACTGAGGTCCATGATCGGTCTGAAGAATTGCTGTGTGTATGTGATGAATGCGACCAAAACTCCGAGTTCCACTAGGTTCATGATGGCATCTCCGCCACCGAACCATAAGAGCAATGATAGCGAGATGGAGTAAGCGAGGTTCATAGTCGGTCTGAAGATGGCATAAACTTTGGTTTCTTGAACCGAACTTTTCAAAAAGTCTTTGTTGATCACATCAAAATCCTCGAAGATACTTTTTTCCCTATTGAAGATTTGGATGATTTTCATGCCGTTGATGTTTTCGGCAAGGGTTGCATTGATCTTCGCGATTTTGATTTTGACTTCTCTTTGTACCGCACGCGCTTTTGTTCTGAAGACCTGTGCGGAAATCAAAACGAGTGGAATAGTACTGAGGCAGACCACGGTCAGTTTGAAATTGATGGCGGCCATTACCACAACGGTACCGAAAAGGAGCAAGAAATCTTTGAGTGACGTGACAAGAACGGTTGTGAACATCTCATTGATGTTCTCCATGTCGTTGGAAACCCGCGTCACCAGTCGACCCACGGGATTCTTGTCAAAGAAGCTGAGGCTCATATTCTCCACATGATTGAAAAGTTGCTCACGCATGTTGTAAACGATTTTCTGACTCGCATAATTGAGCAGATAGGTGTGTGCGAACGAAAATGCAAAATTGAGCAACAGTATGCCCCCAAGAATTAACGTGAGCAAAGTAATCTGTGATTTGTTGTATGTCTTAAAGTTTGCTATTTGACTTTCTGTGAGAGGGGTTGTGCTATAATTTTTCCCATCGATGTTGATTGTGCCTGGAGTGATAACGACATCTGCTCCCGATGAGGATAAGTTTTTGGACGTGCCGTCAATCAGCAAGAATCCAGACTCCAACTTGTAGATCTGGCCTTTGTTCTCATAGACAGTTCTGTCGAATGTCCTCTCAATGAGCCCGGGGAATACAACACCCTTGCCACTGGAGACAAAATCGGTTCTGTTATCACCGGGATCTGACAAGTAGACGGTTTGACTCACTGGAGTGATGTAATCGTCTATGGCGATTTTGGTGACATAGGGTATGACAAGGTCCACTCCTGTTATGAACAGCATCATCAGGATGCTCAGAAGTAGGATGAGCCATTGTGCTTTGGCATATTTTATGAGGCGCCACATGAGTTTGGCGTCATAGGATTTGTGTATTTCTTTTTCTTGATATTCCATGCGCCTACTCCTTTGATATTTTCTCTTCCAATAGTTGTTTTTGGTACATGTCTGTATAGTGACCGTTCAGTTTGAGCAGTGATTCGTGTGTTCCTTTTTCCACTACTTTGCCATTATCGAGCACGATGATCTGATCTGCGTGTTTGATGGTGGAAATTCTATGGGCGATCACAATGGAGGTCGTATTTTTAAGTTCCATCTTAAGGTGTGTCAGTATACTTTCCTCGGTTTTTGTATCCACCGCTGAGAGAGAGTCGTCAAGGATGATGATCTCTGGCTTTTTGGCCAGTGCCCTAGCGATGGAAACGCGCTGTTTTTGTCCACCGGACATGTTCACACCACGTTCTCCGAGTTTCGTTTTAAAGCCATAAGGGAAACTCATGATTTCATCATAGACCTGAGCGGACTTTGTGGCTTCAATCATTTCTTCCTCAGACAGGTTTTCGTTTCCGAATTTTAGATTGTATGCGATGTTTCTTGAGAACAGGAAATTGTCTTGAGGGACATAACCGACCATATCTCTTATTTTTTTAATAGGAAGACGATTGATGTCGATTCCCCCGATTTTTATTGTGCCATCATCCACTTGGTACAGTCTTAAGAGCAGGTTCACAAGTGTTGTTTTACCGCTGCCGGTTTTTCCGACAACAGCCAGCGTCTCACCTGCTTTGAGCTCGAATGAGACATTTTCCAGTGCTGGAACATGAGTGTTCGGATAGGTGAAGTTCAAATCGTTCACAGTAATGGATGACTCGACAGCATAAGCTTCACTTAGATTGTCGATGACTTCAAGGTTGAAAATCTCAGGAGGCGTCTCAAGAATGGTGTTGATTCTCTTAAGGGAAACTTGTCCACGCTGAAGATTATTGTACACAAAGCCTAGCGCCATCATTGGCCATGCAAGCATTCCCACATACGATAGAAACGCCACAAACTCTCCGATGCTGATGACTTCATCTATGACGAGATGACCGCCATAGATCATGGCGATCAGTACACTGGTCATGGATATGAAACCGACCAAAGGTTGTACGAAGCCAAAGAGTTTGACCATTTTCATGTTTTTATGAAAGTTGTTTGAATTCTTTTCATTAAAGTAATGCAAGGATTGCTTTTCCTGGACGAATGATTTGATGATGCGAATGCCAGAGAAGGCCTCCTGGACATTGTCGGTCAAATCCGAAAATGCTTCTTGAACTTTTTGAAATCTATGTCGTACCCTTTTCCCGAGTACTATAATGAAGATAACGATCAAAGGGAGTGGAATGAAAGCCACCAAAGTGAGTTTCATGTCTATTCTGGTCGCCATGAGAAAGAGTGTCATGATGCCCATGAAAAACGCATCCACAAACATGATCACGCCGCCACCAAATGCATTTCTAATCGCACTGATGTCGTTTGTACAGTGTGCCATCAGATCGCCTGTCTTATGATGATTAAAATAGTTGAGGCTCATCTTCTCAAGGTGTGAGAACACTTCATTTCTGAGCCAATATTCCAGTTTTTTCGCAGTTGCGATGATGGTCATTCGCCAGCCAAAGCGACCTATAGCGACTGCAATAGCGATTGCCATGACATAGATCATGTACCTTGGGATCGTTTCTTTGGTGAGGTTCCCGTCCATGAGCGCGTCTGTGAAAGATCCTATGATGAGTGGCGTCACAAGTTGCAAGCCGTCGATAATCATAAGGAGTATGGTGCCAAAGAAGTAATATTTCCAGTGTTTTTTCAAAAACGGTTTCACATATTTAAAAGTTTCCATAATGTATTCGACCTTTCGGATTAAAATTTTAATTCGTGCCCCTATCAAAATAGTTTACCATATAAAAACGGACTATTAAATATAATTAAGAAATTTAAACATGATGATTGTCACCTCGTTTCTTGACAAAGACATATAAACGTGGTAATTTGAATATTAATATAAAAGTATTAACTCATATAATTCCAAATGATATGGATTGGAAGTTTCTACGCGATTGCCACAATAATCGTACTATGAGTTGTCTATAATCAATTTCGCATGAGGTTTTCGTGACGGAATTTTTGAGGCAACCATAGGGCATAACCTAGTGGTTGTTTTTTTTATAATTAGAATTGGAGGATTAGAATGGAAGGCAAGTTAATTAAGGAAGGCTTGACTTATGATGATGTTTTACTCGTACCTCAAAAGTCTGCAGTGTTACCGAATCAAGTGGATCTCAAAACCAGATTGACAAAGAAAATAACACTCAACATCCCACTCGTCAGTGCGAGCATGGATACGGTGACAGAAGCGAAACTCGCAATTGCCATCGCCAGAGAAGGTGGACTTGGAATCATCCACAAAAACATGAGCATCGAACAACAGGCACTTGAAGTGGATAAAGTCAAAAGGTGTGAGCACGGTGTCATTGTTGATCCATTTTCACTTAGCCCTGACCACTTGGTTGAGGACGCTGAGCAATTGATGTCGAGATATCGCATATCAGGTGTTCCGGTAGTGGATGCGAAGAATAAACTCGTTGGCATCATCACAAACAGGGACATTCGATTCGAACCGGAAATGGATGCGAAAATCGGCGATGTCATGACAAAAGATAACCTTGTTACCGGACCAGCGGACATCACTCTTGAAGATGCCGGAAAAATTCTTAGAAAGCATAAAATCGAAAAGCTTCCTTTAATAGATGAAAGTGGAACCTTGAAAGGTTTGATTACAATAAAGGATATTGAGAAGCAAATCAAATTTCCAAACAGAGCTACAGACTTCAGAGGAAGACTCCTTGCCGGTGCGGCAGTCGGAATCGGCTCTGATATGATGGAGCGAGTGGGAGCACTTGTTAAAGCCGGTGTGGATATTATTGCACTGGACTCGGCACATGGCCACAGCCAAAACATCCTCGATTCTGTGCGCGTCATCAAAAACGCTTACCCTGACCTCGATGTCATAGCGGGCAATGTCGCAACGGCAGAAGCTACAGAAGATTTGATCAAAGCTGGAGCTGATTGTGTCAAAGTGGGTATCGGCCCAGGTTCCATCTGTACCACTCGTGTTGTCGCAGGCATCGGAGTCCCACAAATCACTGCAATCTTCGACTGTGCAGAGGCAGCTAAAGCACATGGTATTTCCATCATAGCAGATGGCGGCATCAAGTTCTCTGGAGATTTACCAAAAGCCATAGCGGCAGGAGCTGATGTGGTCATGCTGGGATCACTTTTCGCAGGTACTGAAGAAAGTCCCGGCGAAATCGTCATGTATCAAGGCAGAAGCTTTAAGATGTACAGAGGCATGGGTTCCACAGGTGCCATGGAAGCGGGATCAAAAGACCGTTACTTCCAAAATGAAACCAAGAAATTCGTTCCTGAAGGTGTCGAAGGCAGAGTGCCTTACAGAGGCTACCTGAAAGATATTATCTATCAATTGATCGGTGGACTGAGAGCGGGTATGGGATATTGCGGTACTGCAACCATTGAATCGCTCAAGGAAAACGGAAAATTCATACGCATCACCAATGCAGGATTAAGAGAGTCTCATCCTCATGACATCTCAATCACCAAAGAGCCACCAAACTACAGCATTTCAAGTGGGGAAAGAAACTAAACGATAGATAACCGGAGGAAGAAATGAACAATGAATTGATTATGATTGTAGACTTTGGAGGTCAATACAATCAATTGATAGCAAGACGTGTCAGAGAAGCTGGCGTATACAGTGAAGTGGTTTCATGGCGAGGTGCCCTTGAGAAAATCAAGGAAAAGAAACCTCATGGCATCATTTTTACAGGAGGTCCAAACTCTGTTTATTTGGAGGGCGCTCCGACTCTTGACAAAGAAATCTTCGAGCTTGGAATTCCAGTGCTCGGCATATGTTACGGCATGCAATTGATGGCGCATATGCTCGGTGGAAAAGTGGAAAAGGCCACTCAACAGGAGTACGGCAAAATTAAACTTTCACACAAAGGCAACTCCAATCTCTTTAAGGGTGTCGAAGATGGCGCACAATGCTGGATGAGCCATTTTGACTACGTTTCTCAAGTACCATCTGGTTTTGATATCGTATCGACCACGGACAACTGTCCTGTTGCGGCGATGCAAAATGTGGAAAAAAGGCTATATGCGGTTCAGTTCCACGCAGAAGTTGAGCATACGCCGTTTGGCAGACAACTCATCAACAACTTCCTTTACGAAGTGTGTGGCTGTTCTGGTGACTGGAACATGGGTGATTTCGCAACCCAAATGATCGCTAAGATCGCTGAACAAGTCGGCGATAAGAACGTCCTTTGCGGCCTTTCAGGTGGAGTCGATTCATCTGTCGCAGCAACAATGGTCTATAAGGCGATCGGCAATCAACTCACCTGTATCTTCGTTGACCATGGTCTTTTAAGAAAGAATGAAGGCGATGAAGTCGAGAAGGTTTTCGCTGATGAGTTCCACATGAACTTTATCCGTGTGGATGCCAAAGAAAGATTCATGAACAGACTCCGTGGCGTTTCCGATCCGGAGACAAAACGTAAAATCATAGGTGAGGAATTCATCCGTGTCTTTGAAGAAGAGGCCAATAAACTTGATGGCATTGAATATTTGGTACAAGGTACTGTTTATCCAGACGTTATCGAAAGCGGTACGGATACTGCTGAAGTCATCAAAAGCCACCACAATGTCGGCGGTCTTCCTGAAGATATGCAGTTTTCACTCATTGAGCCACTCAGAGACCTTTTCAAAGACGAAGTGAGAAGAGTAGGCGAGGAAATTGGCGTACCTGGACATATCGTCTGGAGACAGCCGTTCCCGGGTCCTGGACTTGCCATCAGAATTATTGGAGAAATCACTGAAGATGCACTGCACCTCGTTCGTGAGTCGGATGCAATCCTTAGAGAAGAAATTTCAAAAGCCGGTCTTGACCGCGATGTATGGCAATACTTCACCGTCTTACCAAACATCAAATCCGTTGGAGTCATGGGTGATGAAAGAACTTACTCTCATGCAATCGGCATCAGAGCAGTCACTTCCATCGACGGCATGACCAGCGACTGGGCGAGAATCCCTTATGAAGTACTCGATAAGATTTCCTCTAGAATTGTCAATGAAGTGCCTGGAGTCAATAGGATCCTGTATGATGTGACGAGTAAGCCGCCGTCGACTATTGAGTGGGAATAAAAAAAATACTGTTAAAATGAATATTTTAGAACTAATGCGGCTATTATTGAAATAGCCGCATTTATTTTTTACAAGAAACTTAGTGTTGAAATAAGATTCTAAGTTCCCTGTTTTTATTTCATTTTGGTGTGTTAAAATGAAATAACGAGTTAATAAACAATATCTTATTCAGTTTTGGACGTCACTAACTTTCTGAAATGCAATCTCTATCGAAACAAGATAAGGATTAAACAATATGAGAAAAAATATTTCTATAAAAAAAGAAAATTTATCAACACCACCAATATGGTTAGCGCTTATTCCAATAATAGTTACAACCATTTTTCTTGGGTATTCAGTTTTCGTACTAGAAGCCGAACCTCATTTTTCACTGTTTATTGGCGGAGCAACAGCAGGATTATGTGCCTATCTTTACGGGTTTTCATGGATCACAATCAGAGACGGGTTTAAAAACGCAATTGCTAGAACAATTCCATCTTTGTTGATCCTACTTATAATTGGAATGTTGGTTGGGGTCTGGATTGCCAGTGGTATTGTTCCAGCAATAATGTATTTTGGTCTTAAAATTTTAGTGGCTCGATGGTTCTTGCCACTGATTTTGTTGCTTTCCAGTGCGATGGCTTTGATTACCGGTAGTTCCTGGGCCACTTTGGGTACAATTGGTGTAGCTGCAATCGGTATTGGAGAAGCGTTTGGAATACCACCAGCTATGACAGCGGGAGCAGTTGTATCAGGTTCGTTTTTTGGAGACAAAATGTCCCCTATGTCTGATTCGACAAATTTGACCCCGTCGGTACTTGGTGTTAATTTGTTTGATCATATAAAGAATATGCTGTATACGACTTTACCAAGCTTTGTAATATCTCTGTTAGCGTTTGCAATCATTGGGTTTAGTGTTTCAGGAAATTCTAGTGCTTCAGAGGTATCCATCTATTTAGAATATATTCAGCAGCATTTTAACATTACTCCATGGTTGTTCATACCCACATTGACAGTAATTCTTATGATCGTAAAGAAAATCCCGGCAATTCCAAGCCTGATTGCAGGTGTGATCCTGGGGGGAGCGGCCTTTATTTTACTACAAGGTGGTAGTTTAGGTGAACTTTCCGACGTTATCAATACTGGTGTAGAGATGAACACACAAAATTCGGAACTGGATATGTTGTTCTCCAGAGGTGGCATTGTGAGCATGTACAGTGTGGTCATTCTGGCCTTTGTGTCTTTAGCTCTTGGTGGTATTATGAACGCTACTGGTATGCTGCATAGTATCGTTTTGAAAATGTCAGGTTTGCTTAAGTCAGTAGGAAATATGACTGCAACAGTTGTAGCGACATCAGTATTTATAAATGTAATAACTTCCAATCAATATCTGGCAGTTATTCTACCTGGTCAAATGTTTGAAGAGAGCTATAGGAAACACAAATTGAAGCTTAAAAACCTTACCAGTGCTTTAGAGGCTGGCGGAACACTAACTGCACCTCTTATACCATGGAACAGTAATGGTATGTTTGTATCTTTAACTCTTGGAGTCCCGGTAGTCAAGTATGCGCCCTATGCCATATTGTGTTGGCTGACATTAATAATTGTGATCGCGTTTGCATATCTTGACATCAATATAGATAAAATAAAAACACCTCAAGAAGAACCTGAAGATCAACAATAGGCATTATTGGGTTGAGTTTAAAAGCGATGAAGCGGGATGCACGAAGTAAAAACTTCGGTGCATCCCGCTTCATTTAGTGCATAGGTGAGAAGTTGTCAGGACAGATGCTTGGACATCTCTTCAAATTCAACTCTATTCTTACCGTTGGCTTTAGCTTCATATAGAGCCTGGTCCGCCACATGCAGCACTTCATCTGCAGTTTGTTTTGGTTTAACTTTGCATAGGACCGCTCCAATACTGACAGTGACAACTCCAAGTTTTGTATTTTCATTTGGAAGCATCAGGCTATGGATTTCAAGACGAATGTTTTCTGCAACTTTCAGTAAACTTTCTTTGGTGGTGTCTTGTAATACAACGACCATTTCCTCACCACCATAACGGGCTACCAAATCGGATTTCCTGTGCACACAGCGTTTAAGTGCTTTACCAATTTTTCTTAAACATTCATCGCCTTCTATATGACCATAGGAATCGTTGAAATCTTTAAAATTATCTATATCCAACATCATCACCCCGATGTTCAAATTATTTCTAGAAGCCAACTCCAATGCCTGATCAAGAGAAACATCAAGGTGTCTTCTATTTCCAATTCCCATTAATTCATCTTTATATGAGAGCTGACTGAGCATTTCATTTTTCTCTTCTAGCTCAATGGTTCTAAGTTTTACTTGAGCTTCGAGTTGATCCACCTGGTTTACGATTTTTGTGCTCATCTCATTGAAGCTCCGGGTAAGTTCATAAATCTCATTACGTTGTTTTCCAAGAGGTACTTCTACACTAATGCCTTGAGACAATTTTTTTGCACTTTCATTAAGTTGCAGAATAGGTCTAATGACACTTCGAATCACAAAAAAGATCAATGACATAAAAATCAAAGTAATCAAGAGACCCCCAGCCAAAGTTCTAAATAAAGCCAAATTCTTATCGGCAAAAAAATCATCTTCAAGGATTACAGTATATATATCCCAGTAGTTACCGTAAAACTCGAACTTATCTTTTCCAATCATATAAGTCATTCCGTTGATTCTGACTTCGGGCAGTGTGCTTTCTAATAGTGAATCAGATACCAGCATGGTTTCTTGCGTTATAGAGTTGGTGCTATCTGTTGCAAACTTATTTTGTGATGTGCCATCGACCAGATTGAAAATACTTTCACCGGTAGTGGTGGCAATCAACTGTCCTTGATCATCAATTATAAAGACCTGACCATTTTCACCAATTGGTAATTGTGCCAAAGTCTTGTTTAGACCTGTCATCAAATAGTCCACACCGACTACGCCGATAAGGAGTCCATTTTCAAAAATCGGGATGCTGGCCGTAAGTGTTGGTTCTTTGAATACAAAATGACTGTATATTCCGCTGAAGACAATTTGTTGGTTTTGGTTAGCCGCTTCATACCAAGGTCTTATTCTAGGATCAAAATTCTCAAATACTTGGAGTAGCTCGACACTGTTTCCATATTCGTCGATGCTATAATATTCCGAGTGACCAAGTGTATCCTTATTATTGCGTACAATGTTGATTGTGCCGTCAATATTACGTCTTGCTCCGTAAAACTCACCAGTCTCAAGTCCGATATAAGTCATGGCGACATCATCAAATTCTTTGATCAGTCCTGCAAAATAACGCTCCCTATTACTCGGGTCTCCAGTATTCAGTATGCCACTGTGATAAGCATTTTCATTGATTTTATTGAGCTGAATAGCTTTTTCCATCTGAATATTGAGTTCCCTTTGAACTAAAGTGATCATCTCATTTCGCAGTGATTCCAGCATGCCACGAACATTTTTTTGATTCTCATTCACAACTAAAACTAAAATGACAGTCGCAATGACAAATGCAACAATCAAAGGGATGATCAATTCTACTAAGATTGATTTTTTCTTTCTATTATTGTTCATTGCTGCGCTCCAATCTGGATTCAGTAGTATATATTATTTTTGTAACATACCCGTTTTTAATTAAAATAGCGTTTTATTTTTTTAGAGGTGATCAAAATGTGCTAAACTACTATAGGGAGGATATAATAATGACAACTTTTGACTACGAACCACTACATAACGAAGAGCATTTCCAGACAGTAGACGAAACACCCAAAGTACGATCACCATGGAGGCGGTTTTTCGCAAGAACTTTTGACTATACGACCTATGGCATACTATTGATGGTCATACAATCGTTTGTTTTTAATATCAACGTGGGCAATAGAACACCTGGAGGCAATATTCTGGATTCGTTCATCACCTATTTCTTGATGATTCTCATAGAGCCGGTATTGCTTAAATTTTTTGGCACAACGCTAGGCAAGTGGCTGATGGGACTGTCCGTTACCGATGAATCAGACAACAAACTCACTTTTGGTGATGGATTCAGCAGAACACTCACAGTCTTTTGGAGAGGATTTGGACTTAATATTCCCATATATAGTCTTGTGCGTCTGGCGAAAAGTTACAGTGCATGTGATGCGGGTGAGACTTTGGATTGGGAAGTGGATTCAGTTATTCACTTGAAAGACGAAAAAAAATGGCGAATTGCCACTTTTCTCTCTGCTTATTTCGCTCTATTTGTCTTGGTATTCTTAATTTTTAGTCTGGCATCAATGCCCCAAAACCGTGGAGACATAACGGTAGAGGAGTTCAGTGAAAACTATAATAGATTCGCAGAGTATTATTCTTTTAACCCTTCAAGAGTCCTTAATGATGATGGTGAGTGGGTGATGCGAGAGCAAGAAGGCAATGTAATCTACATTGGAGGAGAAGTTAATCCACCAACTTTTGAATTTGTTGAAGACAGTGGCGTCATGACAGGAATGCGTTTTTCTATGGAACTGATCAACAATGACTCATGGACACCGAGTTATAATGATGAAATAGTATTGTCCATTTTAGCATATGTACAAGCTCAAGAGGGTAGCAGCCCTTTCAAAAGTGATGTAATGGATCTTATCAAGCAAATCCAGGAAGAACCATTCACAGGCTTCCAGCATACCATCCACGGTGTTACGATCACATGCGATTACGACTACTCGGGCTATGTTGGTGCTACAAATATTGCTTACTTGATTTCTAAAAAGAAATAAGACACAGAAAGAAATTATACTGTTGAATTTGAAATGATTAATAAGCGAGTAAAGCGAGGTAACCCTTATGGCGGTAGCGAAATTAGAAAAATGAATTAAATC
>JAIOSU010000162.1 GCA_021107455.1 Clostridiales bacterium
CGCGCTTGACAAGCTCGTCAGGATCAAAACTATCCGCTTCGACAACGCTGATTCCCATACTGACACTCAAATGATATTCGATACCACTGATGTTCGTCCTGAAACTGCAAAGTTTCATCAAGGCATTGATTCTTTCGTTTATTGCTTGCTCATTGATTTCACTTAAGAACAGTATGATTTCGTCTCCATATGATCTGGCGACAAGTTCATCTGGTCTGATGAATGTTCTGAGTTTTCCAGAAAGCTCTTTGAGTACGAAATTTCCAGAATTGTAACCCCCTATGCTGTTGATCTTCTTGAAATCATTTACGGAGATTACAGCAACATAAGAAATCATTTCTGCTTTAAGGTGTTGTTCGAATTTCCCGGGTATTTCAAACATGAAGCGATTATAATTGTATATTTGTGTAATCGGATCCCTATAAGTCAAATTCTTGATCTGATTGATCATGACATTGAAACTTTTACCTGCAATACCCACTTCATTGTTTACCGTCTCATCCGCTTTTACGCGAAGGTCTCCACGAGCTGCTTGTTCAAAGACCTTCTTGAGATTCATGATAGGTCTTGAAATGCTGCCCGAGTAAACATATGAAAAGAAACTGATGATTATGATTGCCCCAATAAAACCATTCCTAAGATCTTTGTTGATTTCATTGATTTCAGCAAAAGCTTCATTTGAAGATACAGATATGATCAGTTTCCATCCATTCGAATTATCAATTGTCGAGAATATGCCTATTCTTTCAAGCCCTGATGAATCTTTATAATAGACACTTCCACTATCCTGACTTAAAACAGTAACTTTTGAATCATTCTCACCAATGAAGTCGTCTAAAGAATAATCGATACTTATATTTTTTTCAGGATGAGCAACTATATTTCCCTCATCATCAATAATCCATGCCACTCCTTTTTCCTTGAACTCAATCTGACTAACAACTTGATCAAGAAATTGGGCTGAAACCACAGCATTGACAAGGCCTAAAGTTTCTTCACCATCTCTTATGGCATGAGATACTGTGATGATTGGAATATCTTCCTCAATATACGGGCTATAAAAAGGCTTGGATATGATAAAGTCCTCCCCTTCAATGATGAGTTTATGGTATTGCTCCTGACCTGAAATATCAATATTCTGGTCATATGTTGCCCACGCATTGCCATAAACATCCGATATGGTCATATTTCTGATTTTTCCATCAATGACCAGCGATGATAAGAACGGCTTGATACTTTCGATTTCCATGGAACGGACCAGTGGAGTCTGTGCTGTCATCTTCACGAGATCCACGAATCCTCCGAGCTCTTTGCCCAATTCGTCAGCGCGCGCATCAGCAATCGCCTGAAATTGCATCTCTGTATATTCAGGCAAAGCCTCAAGTGCATGATCCATCAACAGCCCCAGTCCTCCAAATACGATGACTGTCGCTATGATGAGATATATGAACATTTGAGTTCTGATGGATTTCATAAAAACCTCTTAACTGAATAACCCAATGACACCATTGCTAAGAGTCATAATCAAAATAGCAGCAATGATGTTACCTACTAAAATTGCTGGAAATGCCCATTTAAAACGCATATCCAGAAGAGCTGCCGCCAAGCTTCCACTCCAAACACCTGTCCCCGGAAGTGGAATGGCAACAAAAAGAATAAGCCCCCAAATCCCGTATTTCTGAATTCTTCCGCTTTTTGACATGGATTTGTGTGTCAACCTGTGTATGAGTTTGTTGAATGTTTTGGTTTCTTTCAAATAATTGAAAATCGGTCTGATGGTGAACAATATAAAAGGTACTGGAATCATACTGCCGATCAGTGAAATCACTGTTGCGTGAATTGGTGAGAGTCCGAGTGCGATTCCCACGGGTATGGCACCCCTCAGTTCTATCAAAGGGATTGCTGCTGTCAGTAATACTGTAAGCTCGATACTTAAAAAATCGAGCAACGATTGAATAATATTTTCCATTCCTATTTTCCTTCTGTATGAGTTTTTACGATACCGACGAGATATTTAAGAAAGTCGTCTTTCAGGTCATCTCTTCTCAGTGCGGTTTCCACTGTCGCCTCTAAAAAGCCTTGCTTGTTGCCTACATCATAACGTTTGCCTTCAAAATTAAAGGCATACATTTTTTCTTTTTTCGCAAGTTCAAGTAGCGCATCAGTGAGTTGAACTTCTCCGCCTTTGCCTGGTTTCGTATCCTTCAGAATGTCGAACACTCCAGGATTGATGATGTATCTTCCGAGAATGGCAATATTTGAAGGGGCTTCATCTAGAGCAGGCTTTTCTATCAATCCATTGACTGTATAAATACGATCTTCAATCTTATCCCCATCTACAATGCCGTATTTGCACACGTCTTGTTCCGGAACTTCCTGAACACCTAAAATTGAAGTGCCATAAGTATCATAAGCTTCTATCATCTGCTTTAGGCAAGGGTTCTCCGGATTGTGTACGACATCATCTCCGAGGAGCACCGCAAAAGGTTCATCTCCCACAAATGTGCGCGCACAGTAAATGGCGTGTCCAAGTCCACTTGGATTCTTTTGCCTGATGTAATGGATGTCCACCATGTCTGAAATGCCTCTGACAAGCTCAAGTAATTCCGTATTATGTTTCTTTTCGAGTTCTATTTCAAGTTCCACCGAACGGTCAAAATGGTCTTCGATGGCTCTTTTGCTTTTTCCTGTGATGATCAAAATCTCCTCAATGCCTGATGCGATGGCTTCTTCCACGATGTACTGAATAGTGGGTTTATCCACAATCGGCAACATTTCTTTAGGCATGGCTTTTGTGGCAGGCAAAAATCTCGTTCCAAGACCTGCTGCGGGTATAACAGCCTTTCTGACTTTCATAAGAATCCTCCATATGGTTTAGTTCAATCCAACTTACATTATAGCATAAAGCTCATTTGTTAGGTACCTTGCCGGATAAGGGGTACCTGATCAGACTTAAAGGACTACCTTGATCACATCAGGGCTCTCAGTGAGATAAAGCATGGAGGGATACATGATTTCGAAGCTGAGTGTGTCACCTAGCTTATATGACTTGCTCTGCTCTGACACTTCAACGATTAAATGGTCACTGCTGCTGCCTATGATTTCAATGGTCTGATCCAGTGGTATCAACTTCTCATGTTGACCAAAATCCTGTCTTCCCACAGCGAGTAACATACGTTTCTTGATGCCTCGATCTTCAAATGACGGTGTATTTCCAAAAGCATCATAAGCGAGTTCGCCAATAGGATAAGTGGGTTTTGTCTTAATTTCCACGATTTCCGCTTCAAGAATAAAAGCATCTGTGGACTGGCCTTCGATAGGACTGTGATAAAATTCTCCGACTTCTCTGCAGGTCAATACCCCCTCGCCGATCCTCAGGTGGTTGATTCCTGTGGGCATCTCCCCTTGTACTACAAGCGGGAGGCTGGATGTCGCGCCACCAGATACAATTTCAAGTTTTCTGCCAATGAGTGCTTCTATCTTATACGCTATCTGCACCAGTTTTCCGAGATTTTCAGGAGTTGCCTTCACAGATCCATAACATCCAACATTTGTGCCTATGCCGGCAAGTTTGACAAATTTCATATCATTTTCAATTTTCTCTGCGACTGCAATGAGTTCCTCCTCATTCATATAGCCTTCTCTTAGATCACCAAGATCCATCATTAGAATGACATCGTGTGTTTTACCCTGATTATGGCATTCATGTTCTATGCGTTCAATAATCTCATATTCAGACTGGAGGCTATAATCACATGATGCCACCAATCTCTCGATTTCACTGATCATTGGGATTCTGAGCATGAGGGTCTTGGCCCCCGGGATCTCTCTTTTGATGGCTTCTATCTGAGACATTCTGGAGCTGCCCAAATGCTTTGCGCCAGCTTTAAGAATCGCCGTGCTTGCAGCTAAGTTGCCACTACATCCCTTCACTACTCCCGTTACACTTATACCTTGCTTTTCACAAAGCTCTACGACAGCCTTTGCATTATTGTAGGTACGTTCCTTATATACATTTAATCTCGGATACATCTGCCATCCTCCTTTGCATCTTTTTTACATTATAACATCAGGGCGAACCAAAACACTATAAAAAAGCCTAAAACACATTTGACAAAAGCTTAACTAGGACTAGAGTCTCATTTTATTATATTTTAATAATGTTTATTGTAATACTTGTTAATTAACTGTTATAATATTTCTAACGAAATTGTTATAAATTTCCAAAAATAAACTATGAAAAGAGGAAAGTTGTGAATTCAAATACTGAAGGTAAACAAACCGCCAGAGTCAAAAAGGTTTCAAAATCCAAGAATTATACCGATCCACAATGCAGAATCTGCAGAACCAATTATGGTTCCATATCTTTTAAAGAAGAATTGATCTGCGAATCATGTGTCGACTACATAAAAAACAGCCTCTAAGCTTAGCTTAAAATAGAGAAGACCTATTTTCATTTGTGAATATGAAAGTAGGTCTTTTCAAATTTTATAAAATTATCCGATTTCAGCCATCAGCCTGGTCATCAGTATTTTGAACTCAGCATGAAGTTGGTCCACCTCACTCATATTTCGCTCCTCAATCGCTTCTTGAAGCTTCACTGAAACTTGATACAAGCTTTTGGCTCCGATTGTTCCAGAAGTTCCCTTGACCTTGTGAACAATCTGTTTCGCTTCCTCATAATCACCTTCGTCAAGAGCGCTATCAAGAGCTACAACGACATCTTTGTTTTCATTATAATATTCTTTGAGCACCATTTCATAAAGCGCCTCATTTTGTCCGAGGTACCTCAAGCCTTCAGACCGAATTAGAATCGGTTCTACCTTATCACTTCTAGGAACTGTGCTTAAAATTCTTCTAATCAGACTGATGAGTTCATCAGGGTCAAATGGTTTAGAGATGTAATGGTAAATACCATGTGCCCTACATTTTTCCTCGACACCAGTAATAGCATCAGCTGTCATTGCTACAATAGGAACATCACCATCCATTTCACTGATTTTAAGTGCCGCCTCATATCCATTCATCACGGGCATATGAAGGTCCATTAGAATCAGGTCAATATCTTCTGAGGATTCACGATACATGTTGACTCCAACCTCTCCATTATCTGCAAACGAAACTTCAAAACCCTCTGATTCCAAAATGGATTTTGCGATGAATTGGTTGGTTTTATTGTCTTCCACTACCAACAACCGATACTTCTCCATGTCATGCTCTCGTTTAACATTCTCAACAAGTTCATTATTTCGCTCTGGATGAACTGCTCTAATCTTGAATAATTCCAAAATGACATTATATAATACAGATGGAATAATGGGTTTTCCCACACCACCATCGATGCCATATTCGTCAAGATCATCAAACAGCTCTTCTTTCATCAATGGAATCGTCATGATGGTTTTTGGCATTTTGGCTATGGCTTTGTTGTTATTGAGTTTACGTGCAAACTCCAGCCCTCCCTCAACGGGAGTATTATAGTCGAAAATCAATAAATCAACGGGTTTCACATGCAATTCTGAGGAAGATTCAATCAGTTTAACAGCATGTTCAGTTGATGTTGTGAGCTCACAATCCATACCAAACGCACTCAGATAGTTGTCGATCAAATTCATATTTGAACCTGTCTTTTCCAGAACAACGGCGCGAATGCCTTTGAATGAAATTGAAGACTTCTTTTTTATGTTCTCGTTTTCCTTTTGATTATCCACTTCAAGCGGGATAGTGATCACAAAAGTGGAGCCTTCTCCAGGTTTGCTGAAAACCTGTATCTCTCCCGATAACAAATCCACTAAACTTTTTACTATGGAAAGACCTAGTCCAGTACCTCCAAATCGCCTGTTGATTGTAGGATCCGCTTGTGTAAATGGCTCGAACAAATGATCCACTTGTTCACTACTCATCCCGATACCCGTGTCTTTGACAGTAAAGGACACATAATATATGTTGCCTTCATTTGCGATCATGCGGGCATCCAGATGAACTTCACCATCACTTGTGAATTTTACAGCATTATTGATCACATTGATCAAAATTTGTTTGGTTCTCATAGGATCGCCAATGAAATACTCCGGTATCCTCGGATCTTTGATAAAACTTATTCCAATTCCTTGCTCTTCCACTTTATGAGACACGATGTTGATCACTTCTTGAAAAACCTGATCCAAACTAAATGGTACGTGTTCAATGTCTATTTTGCCTGCTTCAATTTTTGAAAAATCAAGGATGTCATTGATTATACTGAGCATATTGGAAGAAGCCCCAGTAATTTTCTCAATATACATTTGCTGAGTTGTTGTAATATCAGTTTTCTTCATCAAATAGGCCATACCAGTAATCGCATTGAGCGGCGTCCTGATTTCATGGGACATTCGTGCGAGGAAGCTCGATTTGATTTGGTTGGCAACCTCAGCTTCATTCTTCGCAAGCATCAGATCTGTTTCTACAATCTTTCTCTTCTCAATTTCCCTACGCAATTTGATGATCCAGTAGCCCGAAATCAAAAATATGAAAATCACTACAAGACCAGCAATCAATATGCCTCTGATAATCGGCCAATAATCAAATGAAGTATCAAGACCGATCCATTTGCTGTTTGCTGCAATCTTTTGTTCTTCTGTAATCGTAGCAAGCGCCTTATTGAGTATACTCACCAGCTCAGGCCAATCTTTTCTGACCGCCATATGGAGAGACATGCGTTCTTCAGCTTTGTAATTGACGAATTTCAGACCTGTAATACCGCTTGATCGGATCATATAGTTGGTTGTTGCCATATTTCCGACATATGCGATTTCATCGCCCCTTGCCACAGCAGCAAGTGCTCCCTCTGTGGTTTGATACAGACTGAGATTGATATGCGGCAATTCCAAGAGGTCACTGTGATGAGAACTATTTCGCTGTACCGCTACTGTCAATCCTTCTAGGTCATC
>JAIOSU010000005.1 GCA_021107455.1 Clostridiales bacterium
GAAATTGAACAATTCAATCATTCACAAGCAGAAAAGATTGTGAGCATAAAGAAAAAAAGACTTGAACGCGAGAAAGCGAAAAAGAAAGCGCTTTATCAAGTTGTCAATCTGTTTTGCTCGATTGCGATCGTCATGATTTTTGCTGTCATTTTCGGTTCGATCATATTTCAAAACTCTCTTGTCAATGAGGCGAAATACGATATATTCAATCTGAAGTCTGAAATAAAATCACTGAATGCAAAAGTTGAGGAAATGAATGCAAAAATTGAAAATCATACAGAACTCAACAACATAGAGAAAATTGCGATTGATGAGCTCGGTATGCAGTATCCGACAAAAGAACAACTTGTATATATCGACTCAAATTATAGTTATGCACTGGAAACACCGAAATTTCAAACTGCTGAAAGCAATGACACGGGAACAGGTAATTCTTCTGATCAACTTGTCCACGATTTGGTTTCTGCCCTTTTCAAGACTAATAATTGATTTTAATTCAATCGCCTGCGAAAGCAGGCTTTTTTTACTTCAACAAGAATTGATTAATCTTAATGTTGCGTTATAATAGTAGTAGTGATTATTTGGAGGCAACAAATGCTTAAATTCAGAAACCGGCTTATGATTTTTTTCACTATCATGATTATATTAATGGTTGCACTCGTAGGTAGATTGGTATACATTCATATCTTTTGGAGTGACGAGTTGACTCAGCTTGCTAAGGAGCAACAAAACAAGAACATAGTAGTTCCTGCAAAACGAGGTGACATACTGGATCGAAATGGAGACAAGATGGCATTCAGCATCAAAACCTACTCCATTTGGGCTAGTGCATTTGAAATTACAAAGCCAGTTGAGACTGCGGAACTCATATCACAGACCCTCAGCATTGAATATGAGCCAATTGTGAGCAAAATACTCAGTGCATCTACTGGTATGGTCAAAGTGGTCACTGATCTCACCAAAAGTGAAGCCGACCTGATCAGAGGAAAAAGCATCAGGGGAATCTCTATTACAGAAGATACAAAAAGAGTATATCCATATGGCAATTTGGCATCACATTTGATTGGCAACGTCAATACGGACAACGATGGTTTTCTTGGCCTTGAACTTTATTATAATACCTTGCTAAAAGGTGAGCCCGGATTATATAATGTAACGACTGACGTATATGGAAGACAACTCGCATATGGAGAAGAGAATATCACAGCCCCGGAAAACGGGAACTCGATCCTGCTTACAATCGATGATTCAATTCAATATTTTGTAGAGCAGCGACTTGAAACGGCTCTTGTTGATAATGACGCATTATCTGTTTCAGCAATTGTAATGGATCCCAAAACCGGTGAAATTTTGGCTATGGCCTCAAAACCGGATTTCAATCTCAACACTCCCAGAGAATACAGAGAAGATATGGATGCAGAGACATGGACTGCAATGACCGATGATGAGAGAGTAACATACTGGTATGGTATGTGGAAAAACACTGTTCTGAGCAATACCTATGAACCGGGGTCCACTTTCAAAGCGATAACCGCAGCAATCGCACTCGAAGAAAATTTGGTTCGCATGGACGATCATTTCTTTTGTAACGGATTGATTTATGTGAAAGGTGTGCCGCTTCATTGTTGGAAGTTCCCAGGGAGTCATGGTGATCAAACTTTCATTGAAGCCTTTGTGAACTCGTGCAACCCTTCTTTTGTGGAAATTGGTCAAAGAATCGGTGAAAGTACTTTTTATGAATATATAGAAAAATTTGGATATACTGAAACGACTGGAATTGATCTTCCCAGTGAAGCCAATTCAATCACTCTGCCGCTTGATCGCGTCGGTCCGATCGAACTCGCAACACTCTCTTATGAACATGGTATAAACGTCACAATGCTTCAAATGACTAGAGTAATCTCTGCACTGGTCAACGGTGGAACACTCATGAAACCACAGCTTGTCAAGGAAATATATGACGAGGAAGGTAATTTGCTTCAGTCTTTTGAACCTATTTTCGAAGATCGAATCATTTCGGAAGATACCTCAGAGAAAATGAGAGTGTTATTTGAAGCCGCTGTGCAAACAGGTGGTGGACGCAATGCATATATAGAAGGCATTTCAGTTGGAGGCAAATCCGGTACAACCAAAAAAGTTGTAGGATCAGAGTATGAGGATAATGTAGTCATAAGTTCATTTGTTGGGATTGCTCCAATGGAGAATCCTGAATTTGTAATACTAGTCACTATAGATGAACCTAAAAACGAGGTTCAAGGGAGTACTGTGGTTGCTCCAGTTGTAAAATCAATTTTAGAAGATATATTGAGATATAAAAATATCATACCTGATGTCAAAGCAAAAGGTCAGGTCAGTGTTCCCGACCTCAAAGGCAAGACCTTGGCTGAGGCCATAAAATCACTTGCCGCTCTTGACTTAAGATATTCTACAGAACCAATGAACATTGAAGATGAAACCGTTGTCATCATTGATCAATTTCCCAAGTTTGGAACTGAGGTTGAGAAAAATGCCATCATCATCTTATCCGTAGAAGAATAATTTCATCATTTTGAAAGGAAAATCATTATGAACCAAGCATGGATTTATTTTGTAATCAGTCTTGTGACATCACTAGCTTTTGGACCGATAGTCATACCTAGGCTCAGAAAATTGAAATTTGGTCAAGCAATAAGAGAAGACGGTCCTGAAGCACACCTTGTTAAGTCTGGGACTCCAACTATGGGTGGTTTGATATTTATTGTGGCATTTTTGACACCAATTATGATTTTTCTCAACTTCGAATCATCTGAAGTCATATTTGTGATCACTGGAATGCTTGGCTTCGGGGCGATAGGATTTATCGATGATTATTTGAAAGTGGTCAAAAAGCACAACTTGGGTCTTAGAGCAAAACAAAAAATCATTATGCAACTGATTGTTGGCGTTTTGGTAGCTTGGCTTGCTGGTCGTATAGGCACAGAGGTACATGTGCCATTTCTCGGTATTTTTGTGGATTTCAAGTGGCTTTTTTATCCGTTTGCAGTGTTTATGGCGGTAGGATTCAACAATGCGGTCAATCTGACAGATGGACTGGACGGGCTGGCAGCGAGTGTTACTTTTGTTGTTTCTGTCTTTTTTGCACTTGTCTCCTTGAAGCAAGGCAACGAACTTATGATTCTTGTGAATCTGGCTATGGCAGGAGCGCTACTCGGTTATTTGAGATATAATTGGTATCCAGCCAAGGTTTTTATGGGGGACACCGGCTCGTTGGCACTTGGAGGGTATGTGGTCGCAGTAGCTTTTGCACTTAAGATGCCTTTTCTTCTTTTAATTGTCGGGATAGTATACGTCATCGAGACACTATCTGTAATTATTCAAGTCTTGGTATTTAAAAAGACTAAAAAACGTATATTTAAAATGGCTCCGATACATCATCATTATGAACTCTCGGGTTGGCATGAAAAGAAAATTGTTTTTGTGTTTACCGGACTAACAACTCTAGGAGCATGTATCGCTTATTTGAGCATAATATAGGAGGCTTATATGCAGTTTGAAAATAAAAATATATTGGTGATAGGCCTCGCCCGTTCAGGAGTTGCCGCTGCCAAAGCGCTTTTTCAGATGAATGCAAATGTCAGTGTGACTGATATAAAAAACGAAGATACCCTTAAAAGTCTTGCTGATGAAATCAGACCCTATGTCAAAGAGTTGATTTTGGGAAGGCATCCTGATATATTGGGAACATATGACCTTGCAGTGATCAGTCCAGGCATTCCGCTTGATATACCGTTTGTGAAGCAAATCGAGGCAAACAAGATACCAATTATTGGTGAACTTGAGTTAGCATATCGGTTGACTGATGCCAAGTTTGTTGGAATTACAGGCACCAATGGGAAGACTACTACAACGGCACTCACTGGGGAAATGTTCAGGAATTCCGGTAAAAATCATTATGTCGTTGGCAACATCGGACTCGCAGCCGTATCCAAAGCGCTTGAGGCAGATAAGGACTCAATATTTGTCACTGAAGTCAGCAGTTTTCAGCTTGAGACGATTGTGGACTTTCATTGCCATATTTCAGCTATTTTGAATTTGACGCCTGATCATTTGAATAGACATAAGACAATGGAAAATTATGCTCAGACTAAAGCTAGAATTTTTGAGAATCAGACAGAAAGTGATTGGCTTATTCTTAATTTCGACGATCCAATCACTAGGGAAATGGCAACAGATGCCAAAGGAAATGTTGCTTTTTTCAGTTTGAGGCAAAAGCCTGAACAAGGTGCATATATAGAAAATGGTATGATTAAAACTGTCATTGAAGGCAAAGTCACAAAGTTTTGCAAAGTTGATGATATGTTGATCTTTGGTAAACATAACGAGGAAAATGCGCTTGCGGCTGTTCTTATGGCCACTTTATCAGGCATTGAACCTGTTTACATCATTGAGACTTTAAAAACATTCAAAGGTGTAGAGCATCGAATTGAGTATGTGGATACGATTGATGATAGAAAATTCTATAATGACTCAAAAGCGACAAATCCTGATTCGACAATATGTGCGATCAACGCCATGAACATACCTACCCACTTGATAGCAGGCGGACAATTCAAGGGTTCGGATTACAGTTCTATTTTTGAAGTATTCGGTGAAAAGATAAAATCTTTGATACTTTTGGGTGAGACAAAACATACTATTGAAGAAACCGCGCACAAATTTAATTTTACAAATACTGTGATTGTGAATACAATGGAGGAAGCGGTTGAATCGGCTTTTGAAAATTCTTCTCCAGGAGAGGCGATTCTATTGTCACCTGCATGTGCCAGCTGGGACATGTATGCGGATTTTGAAAAAAGAGGTGAACATTTTAAAGCTTGTGTCAAAGCTTTAAAAGACAGTCGGGGGTAACATGAAGAATTCGAAGATGGATTATACACTGCTTATTGTCACCTTGATTCTGGTGTCATTTGGAATTCTAATGGTGTTCAGTTCCAGTTACTATTATGCAATTGACAAAATGCAGGACAAAACCCATTTTTTCATCAATGATTTAAAATGGGTCGCATTTGGAGTGCTTTCGATGATTGTCGCCTCTATGGTACCATATAAAATTTATCGAAAAGTTGCAATTCCACTGTTTCTACTCAGTTTATTTCTTCTGGTGTATGTTCTTTTCAAAGGTGTTGTTGTCAACAACGCACAGCGCTGGATCTATATTGCAGGTCAAGGATTCATGCCAGCAGAGATTGCTAAAATAGGTGCCATAATGTATTTTGCATTTATGCTGGAACTCAATTATAAGCAAATCAACAAACCAAGAGTTTTAATAATTTATATTGGTATAATTGCTCTTATGGTGTTTTTGATCATGGAACAACCGAATATGAGTACTGCTGTCATTCTTGGTGGCATATTGGCCATAATGCTGTTTGTTTCAGGTATATGGTGGAGATATACGATATCTCTTATCGGACTTGGAGCAATAGGTGCATGGATGCTTGTAATGAAAGCGAGCTATCGTTTGAGCAGGTGGACTGCTTTCATGGACCCTTTCAAGTATAAAAACGATGAATCCTGGCAAGTCATTCAGTCTCTATATGCGCTCGGAACCGGCGGTATTTATGGCGTTGGTGTAGGTATGAGTACTCAAAATAAACTATATATCCCAGAACCCCAAAACGATTTTATCCTCGCTACTGTAGGTGAGGAACTAGGGCTTTTAGGAACTGTAGGACTCCTTTGTTTATTTCTCATTCTGATTTATAGGTGCATCAAGATTGCCATGAATGCCCCAGATGTGTTTTCGACACTTCTGGCTACTGGAGTTTCTGCGATGTTTGGACTTCAGATTCTCATGAATTATGCAGTTGCAACATCTTCAATGCCAGCAACGGGAGTAACTCTTCCTTTTATAAGTTATGGTGGAACCAGTATTGTAATTATGTTGGGTGCTGTGGGCATATTGCTCAATATTTCCAAATATTCTATGAAACAAGATAATTAAGTGGAGAATTATATGAAAGTTATGTTGACAGGTGGCGGTACCGGGGGACATATTTACCCGGCACTAGCGATTGCAGAAAAACTGAAGAAAGATAATAAAGGCACAGAAATTGTCTATGTCGGATCAAAAGACGGCATGGAAAAGGACATTGTTCCTAAGCTTGGCCTCACTTATCTTGGAATAGATGCGGCTCCACTGAATAAAAAATTCAGTAAAAAAACAATCAAAGCTATAGTTTCGCTTTTCAAAGGTTTGCACCAAGCCAATAAAGCCATAAATAGATATAAGCCGGATGTGATTGTCGGCACTGGAGGCTATGTTGCAGGTGCGGTTGTTCTAATAGGCGCATTGAGGGGGATCCCCACAGTTATACATGAACAAAATGCCTATCCGGGTTTGACCAATAGGCTTCTCAGTCGATTCGTCGATGTGATTCTATTGACTTTTGATGATGCCAAGCAACATTTTAAATATCCTGAAAAACTTGTATATACTGGTTTGCCTGTCATGGCTAATTATTTTGTCACTTCAAGGGAACAATCCAGGCAAAAGCTTGGAATATCAAAAAATGAAATGATGGTATTGACTGTCGGGGGAAGCAACGGAGCTCTCAAACTCAACCAAATCATGCTTGATGCTTATGTTCAAATGAACAAACTTGATCAGATCAAGTTTATTCATGTTTCAGGAAACCGATATTTTGACAAACTACAAAGCGAAGTCAAATCGGGAGTATTCGATCTGGGAGAAAACTTCAAATTGATGTCTTATTTGAAGGATATGCCAACTTATTTGAGCGCGGCGGATCTTGTGATTTCGAGGGCGGGTGCATCCACTATCAATGAAATTATCGCATCTAAGACACCATCAGTCATCATACCTTCACCAAATGTGTCCAATAATCATCAACTTTATAATGCACAGATCATGGACAAACATGGTATGGGGGTTATTGTCAAGGAGGAAGACCTGACAGTAGACCTGATCACTCACATCATCACCGACTTTTACAAAGACCGGTCAAAGCTGGAGATCATGCGTTCCAACTGTGAGAAAATCAATCTCACAAAAACATTGGATGTCATAGCGTCAGTTGTCTATAGATTAGTTGACGGACAATAAGGTGGAATGGAGCTTTTATGAAGAAATTTTTTAGTCGTCTCTTGCTATTGATTTTACTCTGCTCAATGGTGTATGGGGCATATTATGTATATGTGAATACTGAAATTCTTCGTATTCAAAACATAGAATACAACTTGAATGAAAATATTGACCTTTATGAAATTCAAAGATATTCAAAAGTGGAGCTCGGAACATCATTTTTTTTAGTCAAACCGCGTGAGGTGGAGACCAATTTGATGACTCATCCTTATATTGAGTCGGTCAATGTTCAAAAAAAGTTTCCTCACACTTTGAAGCTGGAAATTGTCTACAGGGAACATTACTTCAACATAGTATATTCAGATATTATCTTATCGCTGGATGATTCACTTCATGTTTTGAAAGTCCTGGATGAACCACTTGATGGTTATACCGTAGAAGGTTTTGCATTTGATAGTTTCTCTACGGGTCAGACAATCAAAGTCCAGAAAAAATACTTGTTGGAGAATATAGTCCTTTTGATACAATTGCTGAAAACGAGCCATATCGAGGAGATTCCTGTCATAACTTACGAACATGACGGTATTCTGTTGAGATTTGGGGAACTCAAAGTAAGGTTCGGAAACGGAACAGAGATTGAAAGCAAATTCAATGATTTCATAAATATTTATGAAGCATTGAAGTCAGAAGATATAATTACAGGTACTATAGATGTCAGTAGCGAAGGCTTGCCAGTCTATAGACCTTTTGGAGAGTAGGTGAATCAATGAAAAAAGATTATTTTTGGATCGGTCTTGCTTGTATAGTGTTAGGCGTGTTTATCGCATTTCAAATGAAATTTATTCAAGGCACTTATTTAAACGGCTCAACTCCGACTCAGAAAACTGTTGGCATACTCAACGAACTTGCTGCAGTCAATGCTGAGAAGGAACAGTTGATAGAAGAGGTCTCAAGACTTGAGGAGCAACTTGATGATATCCAGGATTCTGCATCTGATGAAAATGCGATTATCAAGAATCTCACTGATGAATTGAACCGCTTCAAATCATTTTCCGGTATGACGAGGGTCACAGGTACTGGTATATTGATTACTATAGACAATCCACCTCAGGATGTGAATCTTGGACTCGATAAGAATATCGCATACGATTACAAATTGATTTTGGATCTGATCAACGAACTGAATTCGGCTGGTGCGGAAGCCATAGCCATCAATGAGCAACGTATGGTCAACAATACCGAAGTCAGACTGGCGGGAACCCAAGTGAATGTGAACACCATTCCAATCAGCCCACCATTTGTCATCAAAGCCATTGGAAACTCCAAAACTCTTGACGGGGCTTTAAACCAAAGGTTCGGAATCGTTCAGAATATCCGTGAACTCGGTTATTATATAGAAGTTAAACAAGCTGAGACAATTGAATTGCCGGCATTTAACGGCAGTATTAAATTTCAATACGCCAATACTGTGAGGTAAGGTGAGTTAATGACTAATAAAAAAAATATCCTCATATTTTTGTCAGTGCTTCTGGGAATATTCGTCGCACTACAAGTGAGGTTGGTATCCAGTGGTGCGAAATATATGTCCATAAAGGATATGTATGCTTATAGTATAGAACTGGAAAGTCAAAAATCAGAAATAGATCAATTGAACAATAAAATAAATGAAATTAAATCTCAGATTGAAGCTTATCAAACCGCTAAAGATGATGAGGGGATCGACTATGAGGCTTTTCTCATGTCAGAAATTGAATCCACACGTAAAATTGCTGGACTGACAGATCTTGAAGGTCCTGGAGTAATCATTATTGTAACCGATGGTACAAGAGAATTGAATGAAAATGAAAACCCGAACAATATACTTGTTCATGATATTGATATCAGAGCTATGGTCGATGATCTTAGAAATGCCGGTGCGGAAGCGATATCCATCAACAACGAACGCGTTGTGTTCAATAAGTCCAATGTACAGTGCACAGGACCTACTATAAAAGTAAATGATCAAGTATTTGCACCACCATACATCATACAAGCTATCGGTGACCGCAAATTTTTGGAATCGGCAATCAACGCACCTGGAAGTTACAGTGAAAGCCTTAGGCAATGGGGATTGTTTGTGGAAGTCAATACTTCCATCAATATCAATATTCCCGCATATGATGGATTTGTGGATTATCAATATTTGAATTAACGAATGGAGGCACGACTATGATTATTGCAATATTAGGAATATTGGCGGGTATTTTGATTGGTCTTTATTTGCCGTATGAATTCTCGACCATTTCATCTCTTTATATTTCTGTAGGTATACTGGCCGCGATAGATTCCATTTTGGGAGCACTTAGAGCCAGTTTGGAAGATAAGTTTGATGCTGTGATCTTTTTTAGTGGCTTTATAGTGAATGCACTTTTGGCGATAAGCCTTTCTTATCTCGGAGATAAACTTGGTGTACCAATTTATTATGCCGCCATATTTGTCTTTGGAACCCGTCTTTTCAACAATATCGGTAGCATTAGACGTTACACCATTGATAAATATCGAGGAAAAATTTGATTTTTTAAGTCTATGGACCTATATTGTCTTGACTTTATCAAAAAAAAACAGTTTTTCCAAAAAAAATATTCCAAAATCACATAAAAGAGTATATACTATATGTAGTGGAGCTCTAGGTATTTCCAGCAATACATATTGCGAATACCTACGAAATTCATCAGGATTGTTTTATGGATGTAGTAAATTATTGCAGATAAAAAGTAGCACGTTTATATCATAGATTATAAACACCTGAAAGTTATTACTTTGCGGGATAAGGAGGATTTACATGTTAGAATTTGATGTTGCTGTTGAAGAATTTGCCCAGCTTAAAGTAATTGGTGTTGGCGGTGGAGGTAACAACGCTGTCAACAGAATGATCAAGTCGAATCTTAAAGGCGTTCAATTCATTGCAATCAATACAGATAAACAGGCACTCTACAGCTCTGCTGCAGAATATAAATTGCAAATAGGCGAGAAATTGACACGCGGACTTGGTGCGGGTGCAAATCCAGAGGTAGGTAAAAAGGCTGCTGAAGAGAGTAGAGATGATATTTATCAAGCGCTTCAAGGTGCTGATATGGTGTTCATCACTGCCGGTATGGGTGGCGGAACAGGAACCGGAGCTGCTCCAATCGTTGCTGAAATTGCAAAGGAAATGGGTATTTTAACTGTTGGAGTTGTGACGAAACCTTTTTCTTTTGAAGGTAAAAGAAGAATGAAACATGCTGAAGAAGGCATAGAAGAACTTAAAAGACGTGTGGATACACTTATTACGATTCCAAATGATCGTTTGCTTGAAATCGTTGAAAAAAGAACTTCTATCCTCGACGCGTTTACTATAGCGGATGATGTGCTTAGACAAGGTGTGCAGGGTATTTCAAATACCATTACTGAAACCGGACTGATCAACGTGGATTTTGCAGATGTCAAGACCATTATGTATGAACAAGGTCTTGCTCACATGGGTATCGGTTCTTCAAGTGGTGACGATCGTGCGATCGACGCAACGAATCAGGCCATCCATAGTCCACTCTTAGAAACATCCATCAAAGGTTCAAAAGGTATTCTGCTCAACATCAGGGGCGGAAAATCTCTTGGAATGATGGAAATACAGCAAGCAGCGGATTTAGTTTATAGAGAAGCAGATCCAGATGCAAATATCATCATGGGTGCTGTGATCGATGAATCTTTAAAGGACGAAATCACTGTTACTGTTATAGCAACTGGATTTGAGTCGTTTAAACCAGAAGTCAAAGCAGACCCTAAAAACCTAAAAACCGAAGCCCCGAAAGTTCAACAAGTAGAAGCTGAACAGAGCGAGGATGACACCTTTGATATTCCTACATTCTTAAGAAAAAAACGATAACCTTGCTTCTTGCAAGGTTTTATTTTTGGATCAATCTATTAAGTTGAGGTGATGAGTATGAAGTGTCCTTATTGTAGCAGTTTAGAGTCCAAGGTAATCGATTCAAGACCGACAGACGATGGTCATGTGATTAGACGTCGAAGAGAATGCATGAATTGCAAGCAAAGATTTACCACTTATGAAAAAATCGAAGAGATTCCTATCATCATCGTCAAGAAGAATGGAAATCGAGAATCCTACAACAGGATGAAGGTACTTAACGGAATCATTAGAGCTTGCGAGAAGCGGCCGGTATCTATGGAACAGATGGAGAGATTGATTGACAATATCGAGTCCAAACTTCATAGTTCCATGGAAAAGGAAATCCAGTCAGAGTGGATTGGAGAGCTTGTTATGTCAGGACTAAAGGATCTTGATGAGGTATCTTATGTAAGGTTTGCTTCTGTTTACAGACAATTTAAGGATATCAATACTTTTATCAATGAACTGACCAAACTATTAAATGAAAAAACCAATATGTAAGAGAAGAAGCAGTGATTTCGCTGCTTTTTTTTAAACTGTAAAAAAGGTAGGTGTTTATTTTGAATAGTTTCAAATTATTGAAAATTGATCACTTGATTCATGGAATTACCTCGCGCGAAGGTGGTGTCAGCACTGGGGCGTACTCGTCCATGAACACTGGAATATTTGGTGATGATGATCGCGACAACGTTCTTGAGAATATCAGACTAGCATTGATTGAATTAGGAACAGATGCTAAAACAATCATTTTAGCACAGCAAATTCACTCTAAAAATGTAGTGATTATTGATGATAAGACTGATTTCAATGTTATGGAAAAAGTCAAACTTGAAAACACTCCTC
>JAIOSU010000302.1 GCA_021107455.1 Clostridiales bacterium
GTGGGAACCTGTGATTGCGTATCGGGGAGCGCGCGCATTGATAGGTTCGATTATGCACTGTGTGAATGTCAAATTGTACACACGCATATTACACTCAGCCGGTGTTCGGTGTCAAGTAAATTCTGTTTGAAAAATTGGGATAGAAAATGTCAATTGAGGTCAGATAATAATTATTGGAGAAAACATGCTTGCCGAGAATAAACATAATCAAGTATGCAAGAGGTGCTGTGTCCATTTCTGTAAGTGCGGACAGGGGGCACAATGATGAAAAGTAGTAATTTCAATGAGTTGTACTTTATGCATGTCCTGCATGGCATATAAATGACATATGAACTTAGCTTGCCTACTTTTCTGACACTACTATTTACAGCGAAAAAAAACTTGACATATTCCAGCGACATGCATACTATAGTATGCATACTGGAGGCTATTATATGAACGCAGTAAGTCTATTTACATCTGGCGGTATAGGTGATTTAGCGTTTAGAAATAACAATATAAGAATACTGTTATCAAACGAATTGTTATCAGATCGCCATGCCCTTTTTGAATATAATTTCTCAAATACTTTTTGTATCACTGGTGATATATGGGAATTATGTGATGAAATCATAAAAAAAACAAAAGAATTATTGGATGGTAAAAAATTGGATATTATTTATGCTACCCCACCCTGTCAAGGTATGTCAAAAAATGGGCAAGGAAAACTATTAAACAGTATACGCGCGGGCAAAAAACCGAAACTCGATCTACGAAATCGATTGATTATACCTACAATGAAAATTATCAATGAACTAAAACCAGAAATTGTTGTTTTTGAGAATGTCCCAGAAATGCAAAATACAGTTATTCAAGATGAGAACGGTGAGTTGATAAATATTATTGAATATATACAAAATAAATTGCCTGGAACATATATTGGAAAACCTGAGGTTGTGGAGTTTGCAAATTATGGTGTACCTCAATGTCGTCAACGATTGATAACTATTTTCACAAGCAACAGTCAACTTTCGGAATACTTTCTAAGCGAAAAAACGTTTATGCCTCCCAGAACACACAGCAAATCACCTCATAATGTCACGATGAATTCATGGATTACAGTTAGAGATGTGATAATGCATTTGCCTTCACTTGATGCCGCTACGAAAGATACTGCAATTTCAGATATTCCTTTCCATAGAGTACCATTGTTAGATGAAAAAAAATATTTTTGGGTTTCAAGTACACCGCAAGAAAAAGGTGCATTTGATAACCAATGTGATGTATGTGGTTTTAATGGCAATCCTACACACTCCTCAAAAAAAGACACAAACGGCATTAATAGAACAGATCATAACAATACTTTACACTGTGTTAAATGTGGCTCTATTCTACCAAGACCATGGGTGTGCGATGAAGGGAGTTACAGATTGATGAAAGGATATACTAGTGCATATAGAAGAATGAAATGGGATGAACCAGCAACAGCACTTACGAGAAATCTATCATATGCATGTAGCGATAATAAATTGCACCCTGAACAAAACCGAGTCCTGTCATTATACGAATCATTTCTACTTCATACAATTAGTGATTATGTGTATCACTGGGAAAGAAAAGATAGAAAAAAGGTATCAGATAAAACAGTTCGTGAGGTCATTGGAGAAAGTATCCCACCACGAGGTTTGAATGTTATTCTAAACCATTTGCTGAATATATATTACGGTAAGATTATGGGCAGTAAAGATATGCAACTACAGATCTTTATATGAATCTTTTTGTGAGCTTATTATATTTGATTTATTATATTTATCAAAAAAGCTGACATACTGTTCTTGATTATAAACCGCCAACCACCCATCATACATTTTCCTTATTCCACTACGGGTAATAATTGAAACACTAGTGGTTCTTCCACCGCCTGTTTTGGGCTTAACAATATTTCCCCAATCTTCTTCTTCCAAGTCTGAAGAATAAAATATTGCAGTTATCATCGGTCTTCTATCAATAAAATCCCAAACGATTCCAATAAGATTATTTGTTTCTCTATGATGAGCTTTCCAATCATAACCTGTTAATAAACCGATTCTAGTATCACCAATACTCGGTTTCTTAGTTCCTAATTTTGCACATTTTTTTGGTGTTGGTACTGCACCACATGTGGCTTTTACTTCTAGTCCACCTTCAACGAAAGGGCTAAATGGACTTTTTTCATCCAATCTATTTGTTAAACTATCCCATAAATCCATACCTTCCTTATGCATTGATAATAAATCAGGATAACCATCTTGATGTGGATTTTTTATAAACCTACCATCACTAAATTTTTGTAATGATACCACGAATATCTCACCAATAAATGCACTTAAATTTCTCATACCCAAAATACGAAATACATCTACTTCAAAATCAATAAATTTACTTAGTATATCATGTGAATAATCAATGGCATTGTATACAATTTCTTTATCGAAATGGGTTTGATTTGTTTCATTATTTATCACTAATTTACTTACCGGATTTTCTATATAGGTTAACCTACTCATCATCCACCAACTTAAATAGTTCACCATACGTTATTTCAAAATAGTTTGCAATTTTTTCAATTACCCGTAATGAAGGACTCTTAATACCTCTTTCAATTTGACTTATATATGTTCTATGCAAATCTAGTTCAAAAGCTAATTCCTCTTGACTCAAACTCCTATTCTTTCTCATTGTCGAAAGAACACTTCCAAATTTTGAATTTATCATTGCTCACTTTTACAAAAAAGCGCAATACTTGTCCACAGACTATAGTATTCTTTTCTGATTATTTTTTTGTATGTCTGTATTATAGTAATAAAAAAGACTTTTATGCATATTGCTTGTTTGATGCGCAACGTGCTTTCTTCGTGGCTTTAGGTAATAAACCCTGCAAAACGCGCATCGTACTTGTTTAAGCACACAGCATTGACTCTCATACAAATTGCCTTGCCGGCAATCCCTGAATCTGCCTGATACAGAAAATCATCGATTATATAAAGAATCCTTTGACAGGTTGCGGCGATTGTGTTAACTAA
>JAIOSU010000176.1 GCA_021107455.1 Clostridiales bacterium
AATCCGCTGAAGAATAGGATCGGAAGAGAGAATATACCTATTTGGCTCGCACCAAACAATCCCAAATAACCGAAAATTGAAACACCTACGCCAAGACTGAATATATTTTTCCTGGTGAAACGATTGCTGAGCAATGGAAACGATAGCATGGCAAGAATTTGAGCAATTCCAGCAACACCTGCAAATATACTGTACAAAACTTCATTGCCAACATCGTATTTAAAGAAGTAGATACCGAGTGTCGTTGTGATGTAAGTGGAAATATTGAACATGATGACTGTTGCCATAACAACAAATAGTTGATCATTGCTTTTGAGAATCTCATACATTTTTTTAAGAGAGACCTTATCTTGATGTGCTACGACGTGTTCTTTGACATTGGTGACCATTATCGAGATGAATAGTACAAACAGTAGAGCGACACCAATTGAAATCATTGAAAATCCGAAACGATCGTTCCCTCCACCAATCATTTTCACCAGTGGAATCGTACCCACAGTGACAATGGTAAATCCGATTGCTGCGAAAACTCTCGCGACAACTGCAATATTTTCACGTTCCTTTTGAACGATCGACAGCGCGGGAATCAATGACCAATATGGGATATCCATCAAAGTGTAAGTGATCCCCCATAGTATATATAAAACGCTGACATAAATAAGTAGGGTATTTCCAGTAAGAGAAGGTACTGTGAACAATGCCACAAGTATTACAGCATTCGTGAGCGTTCCTATGAGAATCCAAGGTCTGAACTTTCCAAAACGCGAACGCGTGTTGTCCACAATCATGCCCATGATGGGATCGTTGATGGCGTCAAACGCCCGTGCCACGAGAAAAAGTGAGCCTAGAAACAACGCGCTTATTCCTACAATGTCATTCAAATAAAAGAGTATGTAACCTGCCACGAAACCATATACCAAATCCTTACCAAGTGCTCCTAGCCCGTAACTAAAGCTTTCTTTTCGATTCATACTGGAACCTCCGAATTATTATTGATCAGTCCGTAAAATATATGATGAATGCATTCGCGCATCAACATCTTTGGAGAATCATGCTCAGTCAATAACAATTGCTTATAAAGACCAAGCAAAAGAATTTTGAATGTTTCATTTTCGATAGGCCTAACAAGTCCCAGTTCTATATTGAGATTCAAAAGCTCAAAAGTCTCGTCCCAATTGTTCTCAAGGTATTGATCAACTCTCTGATAGAGAGCGGGATAAGTTTCCTTGATGGATATGATATGATGATAACTCACTGCCTCATAATCGGGATAGACACAAAGGATTTCAATCAATTGCTCAAGTGGAGTGAGTGTTTTGTCTGTGTAGATTTCATGTTCTTTGGCCTTGATGACTCTGAAGAGTTCATCAACTATATCGCCAAGGATGGCTTCTTTGTTTTCATAGTATTTGTATAGTGTCTTCTTGCTGATTTTCAATTCTTTCGATAGAGTATCAAGATGAAAATGGACACCCTCTTTATTGAAATGGTTCAGTGCGCATTTTCTGATTTTGTCTTTTACTACATCCATACAAATCTCCTTTGGAAACTCAAATATAATTCTCAGTTTCCATAATATCAGAATATTCTAAAAGTGTAAATAAAACATTTGTTTAATTGGAAATTTTGTTCAAAAAGGTGTACACTTATAACATTATTTGATAAAAGGGGTAATGAAATGTTAAAAGCATCTTATGAGATTGTACAGACTGAAAAAAAATACTTGGACGACTTGATTGAGCTTTTTATAGGAAATTATAAAAAAACTCGAGAGAAGAATCCGCTATTGCCAATCAAATACGGTACATATGAGGGAATCAAACCATCCATATCCTGGATGCTGAACAACTGTAATGGTGTTGTCGCACTAAACGATGGCAAAGTTGTGGGCTATATGTCGGCACTGATTCTCAACCAGTTCAAAGGAAGCAACAGAGGTGCGTATACACCGGAATTCGCTCATTCAAGTACTGAAGTGGACAAGGTCAAAATATACAACATGATGAGAACTGAACTTTGGAAACAGCTTGCATCACTCGAATGTACAGTTCATAGTATAACTTTGCTTGACGATGATACTCTTAAAACCGACTTTTTCATGGCGAGCTACGGTTTGCTGGTGATGGATGCAATGAATACTGTGGATCAACTGATCGAGACCACAAAGGCAAACCTTTCAGACAAGTATTCTGCAAGAATCGCTAAAGCTCATGAAATTGATTCAATCAAACCATTGGTAATTTCATATAGAGACTACATGTCCGGACCACCGATCTTCAACAATATTGGTGTTGAGGACATTGACGTCATGTTGGAAAGATGGTTTATGGAAGATAAACGTAGCGTTTGGGTTGTGGAATCACATGCTGGATCAGATCCTGTAATTATAGGTTTCGCAAATCTGATCACAGATCCTGACAATGCCAGTTATATTGTGAGAGATACATCGGTATTAGGCATTTCAGGAACATTCATTTTGAGAGAACATCGCAACGGAGGTGCTGGAAGTGTCTTATTTAACACGGCTAGCCACTGGGCAAAAGATAACGGCTATGAAAAAATATCTGTGGACTTTGAAAGTGCAAACCCTCTTGCCTTAAAATTTTGGTTGAACCACTTTGAACCCGTCACTTATTCTTTGATCAGACATATAGACGATCGATTGATAGGGAAGCTATGAGTATTGAAGTAAGAATTGGGTTAGAATGGCATTAGAAAATATTAAATCAATACTAAACAAACTCGGGTGGATGACATCCGAGTTTTTTTATATACTGAGTTCAAAGATAGTGATGAAAAGAGGTGATTATGTTGTTCAGCTTCAAATCGAGACAATTGACGGAAGATGAGCGGATCAAAAGATTGAAATGGATCATGTCACAGTGTGAAATAGATGATTACAAAACCAAGAAATTCAAAGGGCTTTTATATGATACGATTCCTAATGAGACCGGCCTTAAGACAAGGCTTGAAATCATGGGGACGGGTGGTTATATGGAACAGCTCATTAGGCTAAGCAACCGCGATACGGATTATGGATCGAAAGTCGAGAAACTGGCTATGGAATTTTCCAAGACTTATGGATTTGTTCCAGAAGAGAGTTTCAGGACTTTCTCTCTTTGTTCGAGAGCTCTTGGTATAAAGCACAAAAGCGAAGTGACCATCAGTCCTGAAATCGGACAAGCCATGCAAAAAGCACAGGGCAATTTTTCCAAGAAACATTTTAACGAACCGGAAGCAAAGCAAGAAATCAGAAAACCAATTGAGCAGAAATCGACATATAAAAAGAAATTGATCAGAAGCAAGGCGAACCTATTCAAGGTCATGATGTTTCTGATCGGGATGATCGCAGGAGCATTTTTTATCGGCTATACATTTGAAATAAATTGGTTCGGGTATTCGTTTATGGCTATCGAGGACGGGCTCGCTTTTTACACCAACCCATGGATTGTGGGTACTGTGATTACGACAATCGTACTTTGGTTGGTTCCATATGTATCCTATAAAAAATTCGACAAGAACATCGTTGCACTTTATCCGCTGTTGATGCTCTTGGTGCAGTTTGGTGCTTCGTCACTTTTCGTTGGCCTCCCACTGCTCTATGAGAAAATCCAGGTGATCTTATGGTTGACGATGTTGGGATCATTTGTATTATTGAGTTTTTTCTCAGTCAGGCTTCCTCGGGGAGCAAAGGATTTCATTTCATATAAGTCCATCACACCATATTATTTGTCGGCAATCACATTCTTCATAACACAGTATGCTGTGCGTATGATGCTATAAAAGGAGGGTAACATGTCAGATCTATTGAAACCCGGTGATCACGTCTCATCAGGGGATAAAAAGTACAGGGTACTCAAGGAAATAGGAGATGGCGGACAAGGCAATGTCTACTGCGTCTCGGAAGGAGAGCATTTGTATGCCCTCAAGTGGTACAATAAATCAGCGTCTACACCGGAACAATATGAATCCATAGAAATGCTTATTGAAAAAGGCGCGCCAAGTGAGGAATTCATTTGGCCGATAGAACTCGTCGAAGGAGCTTCCACAGATAATTTCGGCTATGTCATGCCACTCATAAACACCAAAAGATTCACCAAACTGTCATACTACTTCAGTGGCGACGTCGAAGTCAAAAGGTTTGAGACCATCATCGATGCTGGCATAAAAATGGCACATGCCTTTTATGCCTTGCACATAAACGGTCTTTGCTACAGGGATATATCATTTGGCAATTTGTTTGTTGATTTTGAAACCGGCGATGTCATGATTTGTGACAATGACAATGTGACATTTGATAATTTGACTTCTCTTGAAAACAATTGGGGAACCAATGGATTTATGGCTCCTGAAGTCGTTAGAGGAGAATTGCCACCGAGTTCACAGACCGATTTGTTCTCACTCTCGGTTGTGCTTTTCAGAATGCTGCATAAACAGCATCCGCTTCAAGGTCAACGGGAATACGATATTCTGATCTCAGACTATGAATCCGACCTGGCGCTTTATGGGACCAATCCGATTTTCATTTATGACCCGATCGATGCGACCAACAGACCGGTAGCAGGGAAAAAGGATATTGCCGAAGCCTACTGGCCATACTATCCAACTTTCATAAAGGAAAGATTCATCGAGGCATTTACTCTAGGGCTGCACGATCCACATGCCAGAATTCGTGAAAGTATCTGGATCAAAGATCTGTCGGCTCTCAAATCACAACTGTATTATTGTTACAATTGTGGAGGACAGCTTTTCTATGACAAATCTCTTCTTACAGAACATATGATTTGCCCGGCTTGCAAAAGTAAAATCAAAGTATTGCCTCCAAGGCTCAAGATAGGTGATTCCGTGATCATGTTGAATCACGATACAATACTATACGCCAACCAAATCGACAGCAGCAAGGTCATGGATTACGATACGGAAGTCGGTAAGGTGGAAATCCATCCCAAGCATCCGAATGTCTGGGGAATCAGGAACCTCTCAGACCATGTTTGGAGATACGTGACCAAAGAGGGTACAGTAAAAGAAGTGAACAAAGATGGGGTGATTCCCATCATTCACAATTTAGAAATACAGATGGGAACACAAACCGGTACTTTGCGATTGATGTCGCAAATCAAATCATAAGGAGGTCATAAAATGACAGTAGATAGATTAGGAAATATGGGCGCTAGAGATTTACATTTATTTTTCCTCATTGACGCATCAGACTCGATGAGTTACGGAGGTAAGGCTGAAACACTTAACAACGCAATCAGGGAAGCGATCCCACACATCAGGGAAGTAGCAAAAGAAGCTGAAGGATCCATTAAAGTCCATGCGCTATCTTTTTCAACAGGTGCAAGATGGATTGTAAACAACGTGGATATCAATAATTTCACATGGGAAAATGTAGTGACTAAAGGCGTTACAGACATGGGAAGAGGATTTGAGATGCTTTCTGAGAAGCTCACAAGCGATTTTCAAGGTGAAAGAGGTTATCAACCTATCATGATCCTATTATCTGACGGTCTTCCTACAGACAAGTACGAAGAAGGTTTAAATCAGCTCAAAAAGACTTATTGGGGCGGCAAAGCCATTAGAATTGCCATTGCAATCGGCTCTGAAACCGATATGGATGTGCTTCAGGATTTCATTGGCGACAGTTTTAGAGGCGAACTCAAACCACTCAAAGCCAAAAATGCAGCTGAACTTAAAAATTATATAAGATGGGCATCCACAACAGTGTCGCATGCATCGATCAATCCGGTAAGGGGAATGTTACCACCACCTCCAACACTTGACGATTCTGTCGATGTAGAGAATCTGGACTGGTGATGTCTTATGTGGAAAGCATTTGGGGCCTCAGTGACGGGGCCCTCCCACGTTTCAAAAGAAGTGCCAAATCAGGATGCATTCCAAAGTTATGATGATCATCTTAAAATGATAGCAATAGCCGATGGACATGGTGACAGTAAACACAAATTCAGCGACATTGGAGCAAGGAAGGCTGTAGAAGTGGCTCACGAAGTCATCGAACAATTTCTCAATAATGGGATTAAAAGCATTGATTCCGCTCAAATCAAATATCTCCTTGAGAACGATATTGCCTTTGAAATCAAAAAACAATGGAAATCCTCACTGTTTGATGACGAAAAATTATTTGGATGTACATTATTGGTCGCGTTTGAATTCTTGAACCATCTCTATTTCATGCAATTAGGTGACGGAAAAATTGTCGTCATCTATGAAAATGGCGATGTTTATTATCCTATTCCAGAAGATGAGCGTTATGTGAACAATATGACTTCCTCATTGTCTGACCAACTTGCCTGGATGGAATTTAAAGTGGAAGTCCTTCCAATCACAGAATCCATAAAATGGGTCGGACTATTTACAGATGGAGTTGAAAACGCATATCCTCATAATAGATTCGATGATGCTTTCTTTTATCTCGACCTTGCCAAAGCGAAAGTGAATGACGCTTACAGCGACTACCTCAGTACCAGATTGGAACTTGCCTCAGCTTATTCCAAAGATGATACGACCGGCGTTGTCTGGACGAGAGAATTTACAGGACATCAAGATGATTCCGAGTGGAATCTGGATGATCCTACAATTTTATTTACCAGCAACCCGTATGGTTGGAGACCATTGACACAAGCAATCAGTGGATCAAAAATGTACAAGAGGATTGAGTATGCACATAAAATAATCAATTGTTTTGACTCGGATCATTTGGTTCATGGAAATAAGAATCCGGTTTCCATCAAACAGATTTTTATAGATGATGATTGCGGTAAGATGGAATGCCTGAGTAAAATAATCAATTTCAAGGATTTGGTCAGAATTGTTGCGACAATAGTAGAAGGGACTCCATTGACCGAGGATCACTCAGACTATGAGAATCTTGATTCCATCAAAAGCTTAAGAGAAAAATTGATACACACTCAAAGATCAATCAAGTTATGCTACAGTTGCGGAGAAGAGTATTCAGATCACTGTACCAGCTGCGGCATACAAACCGAAAAGGCTCCATGTCTTCATGGTGGGAATGGAAGCTTTGAACTGATTTATGATCAAACCATTTTTCTTCATCATATCATGCCCATTACTGGAGGATATGATCCTGTGGTCGGTGTGGTCGTTCAACATCCCAAGCATCCATCGGTTTGGGGGATCAAGAACCTTTCAGGTCATTTGTGGTATGTAGAAGGTACAAGGGCAGTGACAATCGAAACCGGGAAGGTCATGGTATTATCTGGTGACCAGATTCGTGTAAATATTTATGGATTACCAGTAAATATACAGATAAAGTAGTTTCAGCTCATGTTGAAGCTGCTTTTTTTGGTTTTTTGAAAAAAAGTTATGAAAAAACAAAAATATTTGATTATTATTATTGGATAAAGGATATTATGGTATATATATAAGAAAATACCGTGGAAGGAGTGAGAAAAATGAGAGAAGATTATATTCAAGAGATCATGTCGAATGTTTTAGTGTTGATGCCCATGTTGAATAAACGCTTTTTGAGGGAAGATGAACTCTTCAAGTCAGAAAATTTATATCCGTCACATATACAGATTCTACTTTTACTATCACATAACAAACAGTTGACCATGTCTGAGATCAGCAGGGAGATTCATGTGATCAATTCCAACTTGACGCCTCTTGTGGACAAGTTGATCAAACTGGGTTACTTGAAAAGACAACCATCAAAAAAAGATCGTAGAGTGGTGCATATTTCATTGACAGCAAGTGGCAAGAGACAAGTCGAAAAACATAAAGTCTATGTCGTGGAACTTTTGAAGGAAAGACTGGAGCAATTGTCAGATGAAAAAGTAGAGCAATTGATGACACATGTCAGAGGGTTGTCAGATATTATCTCAGAGTGTATAGAACCGTAAAAAAATATTTGTATGATAAACTGAATTTATGATAGGATGAATTAGGATAGTAATATCCTAATTTTTTTTATGAACTATGAGTTAGAATGAGGGGGATAAAAATGAAATCAGAAAAGTTGAAAAAATATGCTGAGTTGCTGGTCAAAACCGGAATCAATCTGAAGAAAGATCAAATATTGGTTGTTCGTACGCCGGTTGAATGTGCCGATTTTGCAAGACTCATATCTGAAGTCGCATTTAAAGAAGGCGCAAAAGATGTCGTTTTGAACTGGCAGGATGAAGTCGCTTCCAAAATAAGATACCTCTATGGACCAAATGACCTTTTCAACCACTTTCCAAGTTGGCAAAAAGAGTTTTATCTATCATATGTCAGACAAGATGCAGCAGTTCTATCCATTTCCGCTTCTGATCCGGATGTCATGAAAGATGTGGACCCAGAAAGAATCCAGAGGTATTCACGTGTTGTCAGTGCGGAAATTGAAGAATATAGAACGAGAATGATGAATAATGAAAATGTATGGTGCGTAGCATCGGTACCAGCACCGTCATGGGCAAAGAAAGTGTTTCCTGAACTATCAGAGGCAGAAGCGGTTGAAAAGCTCTGGGAAGCTATTTTCGACGCAGTAAGGGTGAATGAAGATAATCCGGTTGCGGCCTGGGATAGACCCAAGGCAAATCTGAAAAATCAAATGGACCTTTTAAATAATCAACGTTTTAAGACCATCCATTTCACTAATGAACTGGGAACAGATCTTCATGTTGAATTACCAGAAGGCCATTTGTGGCTTGGGGGTTCAGATTTGACACCAGATGGTCATGAATTTATAGCCAATATGCCTACAGAAGAGGTTTTTACAGCTCCTAAACGCGATGGTGTAAATGGCAAAGTGGTCAGTGCCATGCCACTTAATTTCAATGGCAGTCTCATCGAAGATTTTGAAATAGAGTTCAAAGATGGTGCAGTGGTGGATTTCAAGGCAAGAGTAGGTTATGAAAATCTGAAGAGGTTGATCGAAACGGATGAAGGCTCAAAATATCTTGGTGAAGTTGCACTTGTACCATATGATTCACCGATTTCAAATACGGGTATATTATTCTACAATACTTTATTTGATGAAAATGCCGCATGCCACCTTGCACTAGGTAAAGCATATCCAGTGTGCATCGAAGGCGGAGAAAAGCTCAATTCAACTGAATTGATTGAAAAAGGAATCAATGATTCCATAATCCATGAGGACTTCATGATCGGAACAAAAGATTTGAAAATCACAGGGATCAATAAGGATGATGAAGAGGTCTTAATCTTCGAGCATGGCAATTTCGTACTATAAAAAAAGGAAGTGCGGTAATGAAACGGATCAGAAGCAACGAAAAGTTCTATCAGGATTTGTATAGATATGATGAATCGGATGGAAGTTATATTGTGGAAGTTTCTTTGGATGAATATGAGGATGTTTATGATGAGTGGGACCCGTCACCCTTCAAGAAAAGGGATATTGAGGATGAGTTCGATGATTTTATCTGGGATTCCGCCAATGACATTCCGCTTAAGTATAAGATAAAAATTGTCCTTTATCTGCCTATGGCTCAAAAAAATGAAGGCAAGGAAAAAGCGTTAAGAGAGGCTTATGACAATTTCTATTCGTTTCGACTGATTCGGGCTTACAAGACGCAAAAAAATATACAAAAGAAGATTTTGACTTATCTGATGATGTCGTTGACATTTCTTTATATAGGCTATTTTTACTCGGCCGAGTCTGGAATTGTCATGTCCGTCCTAAAAGAGGGCATCTTTATCGGTGGTTGGGTATTCCTCTGGGAAGTGTTCACCCTGATATTCATAACACTGGGTTAAGAACGTAAAGTCCGTGAAATAGTCATCGCATTCCTTGATTCAAATATATGTTTCATCTATCCTGATGAAACCAGAATTTAATCCGAATTCCACGGTACATTCATTGTCACCTTTGAATATTTTATTTAACATAACTTGAACATTGATGTTTTCCTTGGATGTTTGGTATTAATCACGTGTAAATTTCTTGTTATTATAGTGTCATTGGCGGT
>JAIOSU010000250.1 GCA_021107455.1 Clostridiales bacterium
ATGAATGTCAAGTCTAAAATAGTTGAGCTATATCTGACTCGTTGTCGTGATAGCTGGGCATCACCTGTGATCCTACTTAGCATACTCGATCTTTGTGATGATGTCGAAGAGAAGATCTTTGAAGTTGAGGGCGTTTCTCTCGGATTCCCGATTCATGCCCTAAGTGCAATAAGTGATCAAGGTATGGATGACTTGAATCCCTATCTGGGAAAAGGGAAGACCATAGCATTTCTTGGATCATCCGGAGTTGGTAAATCCACCATAAGCAATTTCTTGCTTGGAGAGAGCGTACAACTTACAAAAAACACAAATGAACAGACCAGTAAAGGGGTTCATACGACAACAACGGCACAACTGCTTGTATCAAAGGATGACACCCTGATCATAGACACACCAGGACTCAGAGAGATCCAGTTATGGTGTGATGAAGAAACCATTGATACTTCATTTGAAGAAATCACATCTTTGATGGAAAATTGCAGATTCAACAATTGTACACATCGATCAGAGCCAGGATGTGCTGTTAGAGAAGCGCTTAAAACAGGAGAACTACCAGCAGACCGTTATGAGAGATATCAAAAAATGCTTAGGGAAGTCAGACATCTCAATAACAGAAAAAAAGGAGTTGAGATGAAACTCAACAAGAGAGTAAAGCAATATGAAAAGCGTAATTCGGAGAAGAAATATGTAAATGCCTATGAGAAATAGTGACAAAACAAATCTTAATGGGTATAATGATGTTGGGTAACCTTTTTCCAAGATCGAATTTTATGAAAATTGAAAGGGGCTTGGAAGATGAGTAAAAATGTGTCAATTGATTGGAGCAAATTAGGATTTGCTTATTACAACACTGATTTGCGTTATGTATCTATGTGGAAAGACGGAAAATGGGATGAAGGTAAATTGGTTGAGGACAATATGATTTCAATCAGTGAATCATCAACAGCTATTCATTATGGTCAACAGTGTTTTGAAGGTCTTAAGGCTTACAGAACAGCAAATGGAGAAATCCAATTGTTCAGACCAGATGAAAATGCAAAGCGTTTAGGCAGAAGCTGCAGACGTGTATTGATGCCTGAAGTGCCGGTCGACAAGTTCATAGACGCATGTATGCAAGTGGTAAAAGCAAATGAGCATTTTGTTCCACCGTACGGAACAGGCGCAACACTTTACCTTCGCCCTTATGTAATCGGCGTAGGCCATAATTTAGGGGTTAGACCAGCACCAGAGTATATGTTTGGTATCTTCTGTGTTCCGGTTGGCCCATACTTTAAAGGTGGTATGGCTCCTGTTAACTTCACAATTGCAGATATGGATCGTGCCGCACCACATGGCACAGGTGCTGCAAAGGTTGGCGGTAACTACGCCGGCAGTTTGTTGCCACATGAAGAAGCAGTAAAAAGAGGTTTTGCTGACTGTATCTATCTGGATCCTGCTACACACACCAAAATTGAAGAAGTAGGGGCAGCGAATTTCTTCGGAATAACCAAAGACGGAAAATTCGTAACACCTGTATCACCATCAATTTTACCAAGTATAACAAAATATTCTTTGATGCATCTGGCAGAAAATTACTTGGGATTGACAGTTGAAGAGCGCGACTGCAAAGTGGATTCACTAGATGAGTTCGTTGAAGCAGGAGCGTGCGGTACTGCTGCTGTAATTACACCAATTGGCGGTATCGAGGTTGAGGGAAAACTACACGTATTCCATAGTGAAACTGAAGTAGGACCTGTAACCAAAAAACTTTATGATACACTTGTTGGTATTCAACTTGGGGAAGTTGAAGCACCAGAAGGTTGGATCTACAAAGTCAAATAATTAAAACAATCAAGGCACCAGGGTCAAAAGCCCAGGTGCCTTGATTTTATTTTTTGTAGGATTCAGAATCCCGTAATGCCAGCATTTTATCGGGCATATCGGTGATTATCGCGTATATTCCTTGTGCCATCAGTTTTTCTGCGATTTCCAGGTCATTGACCGTATAGGAAATGATTTTGAGATCATGCTCTCTTATTCTCTTAAGCTCCCGATCAGAGAGAGTTAGATAATGGGGGTGGTAGAAGTCAGCCTTTAGGTGGTCGACATAAAGCCATGGATCCACAATTGCTGATGCGGTCAATATTCCCAGCCTCAATTCAGAAGATAAATTTCTGAGCATTTGGAGCGCATAATGATCAAATGAAGAAAAAATGAGTTGATGTATTTTCAGATATTTAAGACATAATTCAAGCGTTTTTTCTTCTATGCCCGGGTAGTGGTCGCTCCCAGCTTTGAACTCCACATTCAGCAAAATTTCTTTTGTGCTTTTTTTCTGAAATCCAACAATCAATTCCAGCACTTCATCAAGTGTCGGAATCACACCAGATTTTCCGTGTGCCTTGCACTCAATCGATTTAAGATCATCAAGAGTCTTTTCAAAAATGTATCCGGGATCACCTGTCAATGATTTTAGATTGAAATCGTGAAAAACCACAATCTGACCATCTGCTGAAAAATGGACGTCCAGTTCTAGTCCATCAGCACCTTGTTCAAGGGCTGCGCTAAATGCAGAAATGGTGTTCTCAACTTCATAAGCCGATGCGCCTCTATGTCCAATTATTTTCGTCATTTTAATCCTCCAAAGTCATCTATACTACTAGTATTCGATGCAACTTTGAAAAATCCTTCAAAAAGCTTAAACGACTCCGATTCCAGATTCTTCAAAAGTGATCATATCAGTGTTCATGCGACACGCAGCTTCTAGTATATTAAAGGCAAGTGCAGCTCCGCTACCTTCTCCAAGTCTCATTTCCAAATTGAGAAATGGTTCGAGTCCAAGTGTCTTTGATGCCAATTTAGCACCTTTTTCATGCGAGGCGTGTGATGCAAACAAGTAGGGTTTGACGTTTTCATCAAGAGCGCATGCCACCAAGGCGGAAATGGTGGATATAAATCCGTCGACCACAACGGGTATGCGATTTGCAGCTCCGCCAATCATGACACCTGCCATTCCAGCTATATCCAGACCTCCGATTTTAGATAGAATGTCCAGAGGATCATCCATATTTGGTGCATTGATCATTAAAGCACGTTCAATAACAGATGCTTTATAATTTAGTTTTTCAACTGGATAATTCGCACCCACTCCGGTGATCTCATACGGAGATGCCCCTGTCAAAATGGAAAGTATTGCTGTTGAAGGTGTTGTGTTGCCTATGCCCATTTCCCCGGTTCCAAGGACTTTTGCACCTTCTTTGATTGCGAGCTCCGCCATTTCAATACCGACTTCGATTGCTTTAATTGCATCGTTTCGGGTCATAGCCGGTCCACGTGATATGTTTCCTGTTCCCATCATGACTTTGCGTGAAAAGATAGCGGGATCTTCAATTTCTGCGTTGACACCGATATCTACGGTGTATATTTTTGTTTTTAGAGGATCGGCCAGTGCCCCAACACCAGTAATACGCTTTGATATATTTAAGGTTTGAAGCAAAGTCACAACTTGTGGGGCTGACGCGATCCCTTCATCACAAACACCATGATCTGCACACATGACAATGATGGCATGCCTGTCAAGAACTGGCATTGATTCTCCGGTGATTCCCGATAGTTTGATCGCAATCTCCTCAAGTTTGCCGAGAGATCCTTGAGGTTTGATGAGTTGATCCACTCGTTTTCTTGCGACCTCTATTACTTCATGTTCTGGTGATTTGATTTGTTTCAATTTTTCATAAAGCATGACAACCTCCTAAATTTTAAATAAAAAAAAAGCCCATTACCCCTTGGGGTAATGAACTTTACCTTCGTTCACCAACAGTTATTAGGCAGGTCTCCTGGCTCTGCTTCAACGCGATTAGCACCTTCCCGGATATCCAGTGGCATTTGCTATCGCTCCACAACACAGTGATGGGTTCGCTTAGGATTTCAACCTAATTCCCTATTCTCCATAAATGGCACCTAAAAACAATTTAATTTTACTCAAAATAAAGAGTTGAGTCAAGACAAATGAATTGTTAAATTATTTTAATTGTTACAAAAAAATTGCAACGTATTTAATTCATGTTATAATAAATTGAAGGTTAAGAATTAAGGAGGAGGCGTGACATGATCTCAAAGGAAATTCAAGAGAATTTAAAAAATGCATCATGGATCCGTAGAATGTTCGTTGAAGGTGCAAAAATGAAAGAAGAATTTGGAGACGACAAGGTATATGACTTCAGCCTTGGCAATCCATATTTTGAACCACCGAAATCAGTCATCGACAAGCTTAAAGAAGTGGTCAATTCAGACGAACCCGGTGCACATAGATATATGGACAATTCCGGTTTCAAAGATGTCAGACAAAAGGTTGCAAATTCAGTCAACAAAGACATCGCAGACCCGATAGGATTCAATCATGTTTTGATGACAGTCGGTGCAGCAGGTGGTATCAATGTGGTGCTTAGAACAATCCTTGATTTCGGACAGGAAGTCGTCATCATCGCACCTTATTTTGCCGAATATATTTTCTATATAAAAAATCACAACGGTGTACCCGTGATAGTAAAATCAGATGAGAGCACATTCGAGCCGAATCTGGATTTGTTTGAAAGTAAAATCACTGAAAAAACTCGTGCGATCATCATCAACTCACCAAATAACCCAACTGGGGTCATTTATTCTGAAGCCATACTCAAAGATATGGCAGAAATCATAGCCAGAAAAGAAGCTGAATACGGACACAACATTTATGTTTTATCTGATGAACCGTATAAGGCACTTGTTTATGATGGTATAAAAGTGCCTAATATTCACAACATATTCAAGAATTCGATGATCATCAACTCCTACTCAAAATCCCTTGGATTAGCTGGAGAGCGTATCGGGTACATTGCAGTTAATAGCAAAATTGAAGATTCTGAACTGCTCATGAGCGGACTTGCATTTGCCAATAGAACACTGGGCTTTGTCAATGCACCTGCGCTTTGGCAAAAGGTTACGGCGGATTCTATTGACGAAACCGTCGATATCAGCGAATATCAAAAACGTAGGGATGTACTTATAGCACATCTTGAAAAAATCGGTTTTGAGATGGTCAAACCAAATGGTGCTTTCTACTTATTCCCTAAAGCAATGATGGAAGATGATGTCGCTTTTGTCATGGAAGCGAAAAAATATAATCTGTTGCTGGTTCCTGGAAGCGGTTTCGGGTATCCTGGATATTTCAGAATTTCCTATTGTGTGGATATGGCGATGATTGAAAGATCATTACCTGCGTTCACAAAACTCGCCGAGTCATTTAAAAAATAATTTAAAGCCATAACATGGAACCTAGAAATCGTCCATATTATGGCTTTTTTTCATGCGATGCTTTGTGATGTCAATCGAGAACACAACAGACCGATTTTATCCAGAGAGTAAGATCGTGAAATCTTTTTCATGCGACTTCTGATTTGACTCAGTGCATCCGGATTGGCTATGAAGTGCTCAATCATTTGATCTAGAGTATCTATGTCGCCATTATAAACCGCCAAACCTTCATTCTCAAGTATGGTGGTGTTTTCTTCCTCCTGGCCACTCAAATAAAAGGGAATGATCAGAGGAATCTGTTTGTGAATCGCTTCCGTGACAGTCAAACCACCGGGTTTGCTGATCAGGATATCGGACTTGTCCATAAGCTCGCCCACATTGCCAACGAAACCGTAGAGATGGATTTTAATGTTCTCTGGAACTTCAGAAAAGTCTTTTTTAATGGCATTGAAAGTGAGATTATCGTGTCCACAGACTACGTGAATAACCAGTTTTTTACTGGATTGAGTCAGCGACTTCAGTGCGTGGTGAAGCTTTTTGCTTCCAAGACTTCCGCCCATTAAAAGGACAGTGAATGCACCGGATTCATCCTTTAAGTTCAGGGGTGGCTCATAAAATGATTTCTTGACGGGAATCCCGTAAACAAAAATCTTGTTAGGAGAAATCCCCAGTTTGATCAGAGATTTTTTAGTGTGTTCGTGGCTGGTTATGTATGCATCAATCATGGAATGCCTGTAGAAGGGATGAACTTCCAAATCTGTTACTACAGAGATACACGGTACATTTGTATATCCATCGGCTTTCAGTTCCGCTATGGTGTGAACAAACAGTGGATGTGTGGAAACCATAAAATCGGGGTTGTGGATCTGAAGGTATTTCAGCATTTTTTTTCTAAGCAATCTTTTGAATAATCGCTTAAGTTGTGAATTGGGAATAGGACGGCCTGAGATCTTATATAATCCACCATAGAGTGAAGGGACAAAGTTCAATATGGCGTTGTAGGCATCTTCGATAAAAAGTTCAAGCATTATGTTATTGTCTCTGAAAACATCTATGATTTCTGCGTCCATACCATCGGATTTCAATTGTTCTTTGAGTGAATTTGCTGCCTGATTGTGCCCTCCGCCTGTTGAGGCAGTGAATATGATTCCTTTTTTAATTTTAGTTTGCATAAAAAAACTCCTACAATGTATTTGACTATAATCATTGTAGAAGTTCAGTATTAGAGTTGTGTTAAAATCCATTTAGATTTTTGCTAAGTTTAGGTCATTTATCGGGTTTTGTGGAGTGAATTATAATTGATATTCGCTTTATCAAGTCCTGAACTGATTATGAATGCCAAAATTGCACCTATGGCAAACTGAACTATGTTCCAAGGAATACTGAAAATCGGCACCATGAAATTGCCGTAAATGATTCCCGCCGCTACATAGTAACCCAGTACCATCCAGATTCCAGCCACCATCATGCCCACGAGTTGATTGAAAGAAACTCCGTACTTCTGCTTCAGTTTGAAAAGTAGGGCTCCAAGGACCGGAAGTCCTATTGCCACAACAAGTAGTTGCCAGTTGAGTTTCTCAGCCATCTCAGAAGCAACTTGTAGCGAGGAGACATCTTCCACGTTTTCGAGGATCAAATTCAAATTTGTGTTTCTGATTGTAAATACAAAACCGATCAGAGCCATGAACCAAACGCTCATTGTGGTCCAAAGGACGTGTTTTTGACTGCGGGCTTCACTGGAGAAATAACCTATGAGAAAACCCATGGTGGATTTAATGATCAAAGTTGGAATGACCCAATGGGCGTAGCCGCCTAGAAAATCAGCTAATGCAGAACCCACACCTGCCGCGAACGCACCATACCATGGACCGAGCAGCATGCCTGCAAGAAAAATTGTCGTGTCACCGGCGTGGATATAGCCGTTTGTGAATGGCACAGGTATTTTGATTGCAGATGTCGTTATGAACACAAAAGCAGTCATAAGAGCTGTGTAAATCAGTATTTTTAAGTTGCCTTTCATTTTGAACCCCCGATTTAATATTGTTTTCACTAACAATATAAGATATAATTGACATTATTAATAGAGGCAGTTATTCAAATATTGACCAGGACAGATGAGGGGCTTATGATTGGATTTGTGATAAATTTTGAAGGAAGCTCCGGCGTTCCGAAATATATTCAACTGTATGAGTACATAAAGAAGGAAATCATGGAGGGGAACTTGACCGAGGGCGAGAAACTGCCTTCGGTGAGATCGGTATGCGAAGCCCTAAAAATCAGCAAGGCAACTGTGGAAAATGCCTATAGTCAACTTGTTGTTGAAGGGTATATTGAAAGTAGGGCTAAAAGCGGGTATTATGTGATTGCATTTGATGATTTTACCTTTACCCAACTGTCCGGTCAGGAATTTTTTCATGAGGGTCAAAAGACACTAATAGAAGAGCCTGTGAAATTTGATCGGGCGGATGAGGGCACTTTCAACTTCAATGAGTGGAAAAAAGCTGTCAATCGCGTCCTGGAATATGATACTCAAACATTGCTCAGTTACGGGGATGTTCAGGGAGAGTATGCGCTCAGATATGAAATCGCCAAGTTCATTCATCAATCCAGAGGGGGCAGGTGCCATCCGGACCAAATTATTGTCGGAGCAGGTATTCAAGTGCTCTTTGGACTCATCGCGACGCTTTTTAGAGGCGTGGAAGATCAAATCGGTTTTGAATACCCTGGATTCTCAAAGGGGATGTACATTTTCGAAGATTATGGCTATCAGACTGTCAAAATACCTGTTGAAGTTGACGGAATAGATCTTAAAAGACTAGAGGCCTCACAGACAAAAATTGTCTATGTTTCTCCTTCACACCAGTATCCAACAGGGAGTATCATGCCCATCAAAAAGAGAATCCAGCTTCTGAACTGGGCCAGTAAAAAAGGTGCATACATCATAGAGGACGATTACGACAGCATGCTCAGGTATGAGGGGTATCCAGTTCCTGCGCTTCAAGGACTTAATTATGGTAAAAATGTCATTTATGTGGGATCATTTTCGAAACTGCTCATTCCATCACTTAGAATTAGTTTTATGATTCTCCCTGAAAAATTAATGGAAGATTTCAATCGAATAAAGGGGCGTTACTCACAGTCCGTTTCAAAAATCGAACAACTGGCACTTGCGGGATATATGTCAGAAGGATCGTTTGAGCGACACATAAGAAGAATCAAAAAAATCTACGGGAAAAAAAATCAGTTGCTGATTGAAGCTTTCAAACGGTATCCCACAAAAAACTTTAAGTTGATCGGAAAAGAGTCCGGTCTTCACGTGGTACTGGATTTTCATACGGATGTGGCAATCGCTAAGGTCGTCACCATGGCAAAATCCATGGGCGTCCTACTTGAAGGAGTGGATGAATATCCCGACAACAGAATTTTGGTTTTTTCCTATAGTGGCATACCGGACGATTGGATTGATTCGGTCGTAAAAGAAATAGTCGAAATATCAGATTCAGCAAGAAAAATATAGGAGGAATGATTAATGGGCGTAACTTATGTTCAAGAGTACGGACTTAATACGTATGATTTTGATAAAAATGGAAAAGTGAGATTGACAAGTCTTGTGAATTTTCTTCAGGACATTTCCACCAGACACTTTGAAAGTGCTGTAAGAGATCGTTTTGAGGGGACGCTCGGACTATGGGTGATCGTGGAGTGGAAAGTTGATATTGTAAAAATGCCAGAAACGGTGATGAACATCAAAGTGACAACAGAACCGACTTATTTTAGAAAGTTCATTGCCTACAGAGGTTATAAAATTGAAGATGAGAATGGTGAATGCATAGGAACCGGTGTGAGCAAATGGGCATATCTCGATGTAAGCTCCAGAAGACAGGCCAATATTCCAAGTGCATTCAACGAAATTTTCAAAGTTGAGGAAGGCGCATACAAACCTGAACGCATGGTTATATCGGCTCCTCAAAGCGAGAGAGCGCATACTGCAAAAATCACGAGTTATGATTCGGATCTGGATGTCAACCAACACGTCAATAACGTAGTATACATCAGATGGGCACTCGATGCGCTTCAGATGTCCCCATTTGCTTTTGATGGGCAGTGGAATCCCATGACACTAAAGGTCAACTTCAAAAAGGAAATTTTTGCGCACACTGAAATTGAAATTGAGAGTTATGTTGATGAAATAAGTTCAAATGAAAAACGCTCAATCCACCGTCTTAGAAACAATCAAGGTGAGTTGAGCGTTGATATGGAAATCGTTTGGATCAAAATCAGTGACTAGAGACTATATTTTTTGCCCACTTGTTGGATAGGACTCTAGGGAAGCCTAAAAACATTTTTGCGATTTCCTCAAGAGAAACCAGAGCGACCACCCAGTATACAGGCAGTCCCCAAACAAATGCACCGATGAAGGCCAGTGGAACACCGATCAGCCAGACGGAACCCATTTCCAGGAACATGGAGAACATAGTATCGCCACCACTTCTCAGTGTTCCGATTACGACGATGGTGTTGTAAAACTTGAACGGCATGAAGAATGCCATGATCTTCAGTGTCATCATTGTACTGTCATATGCTACAGGTCCCAAATTGTAAAGATTGGATACGATGATTGGTGAGAATACGAAGATCAAGCCACCAACGACAACACCACCAAGCAAACTGAGTGAGAGAAATTTCTTGTTGTACTCAATCGCCGTATCAATTTCATCTGCTCCAAGTGTGTTGCCAAGCATGACTGCAGAGGCGTTACCAAGACCGAAACTGATGACCATGAAGAGATTGTTCACAGTTGTGGAGATCATGACCGAGGCCGCAGCTTCGGTGCCAATGCGCGCATAGACCAGAGCGTAGGTTGTCATTCCAAGTGCCCAAAATGTCTCATTTAAAATAACAGGAAAGGCTTTATTGCCAATCCGCTTGAACTCGCTCTTTCCAACAGAGAGCATGTCGGAAAGACGTACAGACAGTTCAGGGGTGTTCCTGTAGATATGAACCAAGATAATTGTCACTTCAATTGTTCGGGCAATCAATGTTGCAATAGCCGCACCTTTGACGCCATAAGCTGGAAATCCAAAATGACCGAAGATCAAGATGTAGTTGAGAAATGTATTGACCAGCAGTGATATGGCACTTGCATACATAGGAAGTTTTGGTTTTCCTATACTTCTTGAAGAAAATCCATAGGCAAAACTAATGGCTGTCATAACATAGCTGAGACTGACGATTTGTAAATACTCCACTCCAAGTTTCACAACTGCGAGATCTTTGGATAAAAAACCAATAATCAAATTGGGAAATAAAAATCCAGCTATGAAAAAAGCCGTTGAAATTATAAGACTGAACCAAAGTGCCACTGAGAGCACTTTTTTTATTTTATCCACTTCTTTTCTGCCCCAATACTGTGCAACAAAAATACTCGTTCCGCTATTGGCACCGAATAGGATCAAAGTCATCAGGAAAAAGACTTGATTGGCAAGTCCGACAGAAGTGATATGTGTCTCGCCAAGCTGGCCGATCATGACGTTGTCGACAAGGTTGAGAGAAGATGATATTAAATTCTGTAGTGCAATCGGCAACATGATGCCGAATAGTATTTTATAAAAGGATTTATTCTTTTTAAAGCCGAGTGAAATCATAATGCCTCCAAAAATTTCGTGACGCTAATTTATTATACACGAAACTTTACAAAGATTGAACGCAAATTTAACTTGTTAAGAAATCGAAAATTATTATAGAATGGACATAAGAAGGAAGAAGAGGTGACATGATGACAAAACAAAAGATTTTAATCGTAGACGACGAGATTCATATACTTGAGCTTTTAAGATATAATCTGGAAACAAATGGTTTTGAAGTGATTCAGGCAGAAAATGGGGAAGAGGCTCTCGAACTTATTTCAAATGAAACGATCGATGGTGTAATTCTCGATTTGATGTTGCCTGGAATTGATGGCATCGAGGTGCTCCGGAAAGTCAGAAAATCAGACAAATCAAACCTACCGATCATCATGTTGACTGCCAAGAATGAGGAAATCGACGCTGTGATCGGTCTTGAGATGGGTGCTGACGACTACATAGGAAAGCCTTTCAGAACGCGTGAACTGATTTCCAGACTGAAGTCGGTCATGAGACGGGCAAGTGCAAGAATTCAGGCCGATGGTGATTTATCGAGTGATTTTATTGTTGAAAAACAGGGACTGACTCTAAACACTGAGACTCACCAGATTTTCAACAATGGTGTTGAGCTTTTTTTAACTCTGAAGGAGTTCGAACTGCTTGAGAAACTCATGAAATCCCCAGGACGTGTTTTTACCAGAGATGAACTTCTTGAGTCCATTTGGGGTTATGATTACATGGGTGAGACCAGAACTGTTGATGTCCATATCAGACAACTTAGAAAAAAAATAGAAAAAGATGACAAAAACCCGGAAGTGGTTTTGACGGTCCGTGGAATCGGATATAAATTGAAATCATAATAGAGGAAATGAGGTCTAGCGAATGAGGAAGAAAATAATTGGTTCATATCTACTGCTTATAGTTTTACTGGCTGCCATTTTTTCTTGGATTGTCAGAGATGCTCTGCTTGACGCGATGTTGATTCAATTTGAGCATAATCTTGAAAACGAGGTTGAGCTCGTAAAAACGATGATTGAAAATGAAGATAATGAACAAGTGAATTTTCAAGAGTTCTCGGATGCCATCAAAGAAAAAATAAATGTCAGAGTGACCATAGTCGATCAAACGGGTCTGGTGCTATCCGACACGGATGAGAATCCCGAAAATATGATGAATCATATCAACCGGGATGAGATCAAGTCCGCATTTGAAACAGGTAAGACGAGTGTAAGCCTCAGGTATAGTGATACAGTCAAGGCGGATTACCTTTATGCGGCCACGGTTTTTGAAATGGACGATTCAAAATACGTTGTCAGAATTTCAAAGCCTCTTTTGGAACTTAAGGCATTCAATTACAAGATGCTGAACTTTGCACTGGTAGCAATCATGTTTGCTTCGATATTGGCATCTGTCATGGCTGTGTTGATGGTCAGAAAAATAACCAAACCTATTTATGCACTGACAAAGGCTGCCAACGATATTGCTGATGGAGATTACGGCAGAAAAATCTATACACAATCAAAAGACCAGATTGGAGATTTAACGGCATCATTCAATAAGATGAGCCTTAATCTGGATGCCTCAATGAAAGAAGTAAAAAAACGAAATATTGAACTGGAATCCATTTTGAACAGTATGATCAACGGCATCATTGCTATTGACCAAAATAAAAATATTCTTATGATCAATAAAATCAGTTTCGAGATTTTGGGATTGCCAGACGATTTTATTAGCGAGAACGAATCCATGTACAAAATCATCAGAAATGATGAGGTTGCTGAAATGATTGAAAAGTCCATCACAATGGGAGAATCACAGGTCAAGGAACTCAAGTACCTTAATTTGGACAAGGTTCTCAGGATTTATGTGAATCCGATCATGACATCGTCATTGGAGATTATCGGTAGCATTGTGGTTATTCAGGATGTCACCCAAATCAGAAAACTTGAAAAGATGAGAAGTGATTTTGTATCCAATGTTTCTCATGAACTAAAAACACCTCTAACTTCCATTAAAGGGTTCGTTGATACTCTTAAGGGAGGAGCAATAGAAAATCAAAAGACGGCATTGCGTTTTCTTGAAATTATCGATATTGAATCCGACAGATTGTATAGGTTGATCAACGACATCCTCTTATTATCTGAAATCGAGACCATGGAGCGTGAATCGGACCCATCAGAAGTGTATATCAACGAAATTATCGATGAGGTCATAGAAATGTTGTCACTTAAAGCCGATGACAAAAATTTGATGATCAAGAAGCGACTGAACGGTGATTTTTATATCAACGCCAATCGTGACCGTATTAAGCAGATGTACATCAATTTAGTGGACAATGCCATCAAGTACACTGAAGCGGGAGAAATTGCAGTGAGTCTTGACTCGGAAGGGTCATGGATTAAGACTGTAGTATCCGACACCGGAATCGGTTTTGATGCAAAATACAAAGAAAGATTGTTTGAGCGGTTTTATAGAGTGGATAAAGGAAGAAGCAGATTAAGCGGTGGTACAGGACTTGGCCTTTCTATAGTAAAACATATTGTACTGCTATACAAAGGAAAGATTTCTGTGGATAGTACACCTGGCAAAGGAACCAGTTTTGAGATACTGCTTCCGAATAAGCATTCATAAGGACATTAGGCTAGTATAGTTTCTCTTCAGAACATCTCGAAATGTTAGATGAGACGCTAATAAGTTTCTTAAGGCTAGTATAGTTTCGCTTCGCGAGAACCATACCTACGCCCAATGTTTCGTTTCACAAAACATTGCACTTAACTACGCGAAAACTAAGAGGACACCTTATCACTATGTGAAAATGTTTCACAATTATATTTCGAAATATAAACTGAGACGCTAATAAGTTTCCTTCGGAAACTTAACTACGCGAAAACTAAGATGACACCGTATCACTATGTGATACGGTGTCATCTTAGTTTTTACATGGATTTAACATAGAGCATATTTGTCTATAACATCACGGTGTTAAAGTATGTTTGTAAGGCAAACAGAAGCAACACCTAAAAAATAGTGAAATAAAACGGAGGAACTTTTAAATGAAGAACATTAAAATTTTTGGTTTGATTATGTTAATGGCAATTATGGTATTCACCTTGGCGGCATGTGGATCTGGAACAGAAGCTGAAGTACCAGCAGATAATACTGAAGCAACGGCAACTGAAACAGAAACTGAAGAGAACGTTGAACTTGAAGGTCAAGTTATCGTTGATGGTTCAGGAACAGTATATCCACTCATGGCTCATATCGCTGAAGAGTATATGGTAAACGAACAAAATGGAGTAAGCGTTCAAGTTGGTAGAGCGGGATCGAGTGCAGGTTTCAAAAAATTCATTCCTGGTGAACTCGACTTCTCAGACGCATCAAGAGCAATCAAAGATGAAGAAATTGCAGGACTTAAGGAAAATGGTCTCGAATTCGGTGTTGATGTGTATGAATTCAAATTGGCTCTTGACGGCCTCACAATGGTCATCAGTAAAGACAACACATGGGCAACTGAAATGACTAAAGAAGAAATCGTTGATATGTACCTTTCTAAATCATTCAGAGATGACGACAAAGTACTTTGGTCAGACATTAGACCAGAATGGCCAAGTGAAGAAATCAAGTTTTATGGACCAAATGAGAACCACGGTACTTACGAATTCTTCTATGAAGTTATATTGAAGAAACAAGATATGGTGACTACAGCAAACTTACAACAAGAATATTCAACTCTTGTAGACTTAGTGTCAAAAGACAAAAATGCAATCGCATTCTTCGGATTCGGTTACTATGTAAACAATCAAGACAAATTGCAAGCTGTTAAAATCGACTTCGGTAATGGAGCGGTTGAACCGACACTTGAGACAATCGGTGAGGATCTTCCGTATGCAGGATTCACCAGACCGGTATTCACATACCTCAACGTGAAGTATGCAAAAGAGGATCCTGCAGTTCTGGATTATGCAATGTACGTTGTATCACCAGAAGGTGCTGCAAGACTTGCTGGAGAAAATGGATTCGCTCCACTTCCTGCGGCAACATATGAAGCATACTATAAACAACTCGAAGCTTTGAAATAAATAAAGGTGTCATCAAGATGAGAAGCGGATTCGTTTCTCATCTTGATGCTGTCTAAAATTGAAGGGGATGAAAACACTTGGAAAACAAAAAATCATTAAACATCAGAGAAACCATACAAAGTAACATGAAAAGAAAAAGGAACACAACTGATCAAATTATGCCGGTATTTTTTTTGCTGACAGCATCCATTTCAATTTTAACGACAGCCGGCATCATTCTGATTTTAATCACTGACAGCATCAAGTTTTTCAGTGAAGTATCATTTAGTGAATTTTTCAGTACAAAACTTGCCCCACTAAATGCAAATAATCCAACATTTGGTATACTGCCACTCATCAACGGAACCGTATTGACTTCTCTTATAGCCATGTTGGTTGCTATTCCCGTTGGTCTTACTGCGGCCATATTTTTAAGTGAGTTCGCTTCAGATAGGATGCGAAAGACACTCAAACCGATGATGGAAGTGTTGGCGGGAATACCCACAATCGTTTATGGTTTCTTTGCATATTCTTTTGTAACGCCGCTTTTAATGAAATTTATTCCTACTCTTGGAGCGAAAAATGTAATAAGTCCTGGTATTGTCATGGGGATCATGATTATTCCAATGGTCGCATCACTTTCAGAAGATGCGATGAATGCAGTTCCTAAAACGATGAGGGAAGGCGCATTTGGACTTGGATCGACTAAGCTTGAAGTCACACTCAAAGTCGTACTTCCTGCAGCTGTATCCGGAATAATGTCCTCTTTTGTTCTTGCCATTTCCAGAGCGATTGGAGAGACAATGATTGTTGCCATCGCAAGTGGTAGCTCAAAAGCGTTCTCATTTGACATCACTCAGTCCATGCAGACCATGACAGCATATATCGTCGAGTTCACCAGTGGTGATGCAGGTAGCGGTACAACCGGATACCACAGTCTTTATGCAGTTGGGTTGCTCCTCTTCGGTTTTACTATGATCATGAACTTGATCGCTCAGTATATTTCCCATAAATACAGGGAGGAATATTAAAATGAACACATCTGTAAAATTTGAAATAGACAAAAAAAGAATTAAAAGACG
>JAIOSU010000253.1 GCA_021107455.1 Clostridiales bacterium
ACCAGGTACCCATAAGGCGGTGTTAATTAAACGTAAAAGAGCAATTATCCCCAATATGGGTAGATAATTGCTCTTTTACGTTTAATTAGCACCGCCTTATGGGTACCAGGTACCCACAAGGCGGTAACCCAGATGCACTTTAGAATAAGATATTAAGGCTTGAAGTATCGGTGAACTGTGTCTTGATCAAATCTGCCAAATCATCAGGGGGGATATTTTTTCCATCTTTGATCCATTGTTCCAATATATTCAACGCTACTCCGATGCGTATAGCTATGAAGTAGTTTTTGTATTGAATCGAGCTATCATTATGGGTATCGAGTATTTGAAGGAACTGTTCTATAATCCTTGAAAATGAATCGACAATGATATCGGTTCGCTTGATTTGGATCAAAAGCTCCAGAATTTTGGAATCGAGATACCAATATCTCAGGAACGTTTTCAAAATCAAAGGGCTTTCATTATTAATAATGAGATACTCCTTCATGCCATCGAATGCTTCATCGCATTTTAACCTTAAAACGTCCTCAATGGCATCAAAATTACGATAAAATGTCGTTCTCCCGATATTTGCTCGATCGACAATATCTTTGACTGAAATACTTTCAAATGTTTTTTCCTTAAGGAGTTGAACGAGTGCCATGTAGATCAAATCACATGACTGGATGGAGCGTTTGTCTTGTTTTTTATGGTACATAATTGATCCTCCTGTTTCACATCTCCTGAATCGGTTGACATCATATTTACAACATTATATACTTCAGGTAAATAAGTGTCAAATGTAACGTAAAATTGATTTAATAGGACATAAGTATCGTAACAGGAGGATTATATGAACGATAAAATCAAAGTGTTGCCTAAAGTGATCGACAATCAATATAAAGGCAGTAACATTGCAAAGCAAGTTTTTTTATTAATTACCATATTGACAGTAATCAGAAGCCTGATCCATGTTTTCGCACCTGATGGAGGTGCACAGTCCATCGCCACGATTCCACTGGATACATACACTCAGGCTGGAGCGGCAAGCGTGATCATGATTTTTTCTCTTTGGGGATTATCTCAACTCTTGATGGGTGTGGTGTACTTGGTCGTATATTTGAGATACAAGTCTATGATTCCTGCCATGTATGTCCTTCTTATCGCCGAATACATCATGCGCATAGTCATAGGCATGATGAAACCGATAGAGACAGTTGGAACAGCTCCAGGAGGAGTCGGGAACTGGATTATAGTCCCACTTTGTATTGTCATGCTCTCGTTGTCACTATCAAAAAATAAAGCAGATAAAGGGGTATAGCCATGAATGACATCAAAACACAGGTTCCAAAATTCGTATGGACTTAGCTCTATTGCGATGAAAATCAATACATCGGGCTATGCACAAACCACTGCAAACTAGGGTGGCATGAGCATGATGATCCCATACTTGGCAGTTTGTGTAATTACCTTTGTTGCATGAATAATAATGATAATCTGGAGTAAAAAAGGGTAAATATAAGAAGTATGAAATTCATACAATTGGGGAGTACGATTGGAGTGAATACAATGAAAAGGAGCTTTTTATTTTTATTGATTCTATCGCTCATGCTCACTGCTACACCAGGATTTGGCCAGACCATATCACATGAAAATGAAGCAAGAACACTTTATGATCTCAAATTATTTAATGGCATCAGTTCAACAGAATTCGTACCTGACCTGGCAAATATGAGTAACAGAGAACAAGCAATGACTATCATTGCAGTAGCGTTACAATGGCAACTCGATATGAGTGCCAAGAGCCCATTTGACGATGTAAGTGATTGGGCTCAACCCTATGTTGCAAAAGCCTATCAAATGGGTGTCACCAGTGGCATCAGTGCCACTGAGTTCGGAGGCAAACGCAATGTGACTCAAAGAGAACTGGCCGCATGGATGCTAAGAGCTCTGGGGTATGATGGAAATGAGACGTGGAACAACACAGTTCAGCTCAGCGCACACATCGGATCAACCCTTGATCCAGCCACTATGAACACTCAGATCAATCGCGACAAGCTAGTGGGAATGTTATACAATTTCCTTAAAGAGGGTAAAGTAATTTCTGAAAGCAAAACCTTGATCCAAAAATATTTGGATGTACATCCGAATTTTGCTGGAATTGCTCAAAAGGCTGGAATGACAGCTGCGATTGGCGAAGTCATGGAATTTGTCTTGATTGAAAGCCGTACCCAAACATGGGACGCAAGGTCGATGATCATGAAGTCGAACTATAGCTACGATACGGGATTGATTGACTCAACTGGTAAGTTTATGCTGCTATACACAGCAGGAACATCGGGAATGGTTTCTCAACCAGCCATGGAGTCAACAACTTATTTCATCAAGGACCTTAGCATAAAAGTGCCTTTTTCAAATGGACGAGCAATTGGAACTAGAGAAACCATAAGCGTCGTAAGAAGTTAAGAAGTTGTCCATACAAATCAATTTTTGAGAGTGACCGGATCCTCATTTTTAGACAGTACTGGCGTAACGGTCTATTTGATTACTGATGTTTCTCTATCTCAATCGGAAGGGACTTCTACAAACGATACAAAGCCTGTAAATTCATTTAAAATTGGCCTGATTGTTGATCCAGCAGGCATCGTTGATAACGCCATAAACAAAATGGCATGGGATGGCCTTCAAAGATTTGCCAATCAATATCAATTGTCTTCCACTGATTACGGATACAAAAAAGCTGCATCATATGAAGAAATGTTCGGCCCTTTTGATCAGTCCAATATTCCAGACAAAGATCTCATCATCGCAAATGGGTACGCTTTTAATGAAGCTGTTGCCGAATATGCAGATCTCAATCCAGACAAGAAATTTGTAATTATCGACGGTTCTGTGGAAAGTCCTAATGTGACAAGCATTAGTTTCAAAGAAGAGGAAGGTTCATTTTTGGCAGGAGTTGCTGCTGGACTTAAGGCGATTGAAGCTGGTGCTACAAAAGTTGGATTTATTGGCGGTATGGATTTTGAGCTGATTCAAAAATTTGAAGCTGGTTATGAAGCTGGAGTTAAAGCAGCAGCTCCATCTGTTCAAGTGGTAGTGGATTATCTGGACACTTTCTCAGATGAATCCATAGCGAAGTCTGCTGCAATATCCATGTATGATGATGGAGTACTCGTCATTTTTCATGCTTCCGGACCGGCTGGAATGGGTATAATTGAAGAAGCAAAGATGAGAGCAAGTAATGAAAACTTGGCTTATGTCATAGGTGTGGATTATGATCAATATAATGATGGCAACTATGCTCCTGGCAAATCAGTGGTGCTCACTTCAATGATCAAAAGA
>JAIOSU010000251.1 GCA_021107455.1 Clostridiales bacterium
AACTGCAGCTCCTTCCGGGAAGTTTTGAAGTCCGATACCAATTGCCAGCGCAACTGCGCCAGCAAGTGAAGCGGAACCGCTACCTGCTGCCACGGCACCAAATGCGACCCCCACCGCTAGTCCTTCGGGGATGTTATGAAGAGTGATCGTCAAAACCAAAAGGACACTTCTTTGCCAATTGGTTTTAACACCTTCAGCCTGTTCTGTTCTGAGCCCGAGGTGTAAGTGGGGGAGCAGTTTATCCACTAAAAACAAAAATGCACCTCCACCGAGGAATCCGATTGCCGCGGTTATATAAGCCGTTTGTCCGAGTTCTTCGGCCATATCGATCGCCGGTGCTAGGAGTGACCAAAACGACGCCGCAATCATGACTCCGGCGGCAAATCCCAACATGCCGTTGAGTACGGTCTTATTGATGGATTTGAAGAAAAATACTAGGCTTGCGCCGAGGGCTGTGACTCCCCATGTGAAAAGTGTACCTATGAGTGCTTGTGTTACGGGGTTGAATTGTTCAAACCATACGATCATGTGAACCTCCCTTAGAAATGATAATAATTAATTATATCACATTATCAATTACAGTTTAAAATGATAAAATGGTAAATGAAATCCGTAAGAAATTCGTAAGATTTGTATCGAATGTTAGTTAAGGTTTATAGATTAAACTGATTATAGGACTTAGGAAAGGAACGTGTTTATGACGGCGTTAAAGATACTCGTGGTGGACGATGATGTGGAAATTGCACGCGCACTGGAAATGCTGCTAAAGCGGGAAGGATATGATGTGATCAAAGCCCATGATGGCATTCGGGCACTTGAGATCGTGGAAAGTGAGCCGATTCATCTCATCCTGCTCGATGTGATGATGCCAAAACTGGACGGACTATCGGCGACTCTAAGAATCAGGGAAGGCAAAAATATTCCCATCATCATATTGTCCGCGAAAACTGAGGACTCCGATAAAGTGCTTGGACTTTCCATGGGAGCGGATGATTACGTCACAAAACCATATAATCCTCAGGAACTTCTGGCAAGGGTCAAAAGTCAGCTGAGACGCTATATGGAACTCGGGACACATCATGATGGTGGTCGTGACGGCGTGATTCGAAATGGTGGTTTGATCCTAGACCGTCAAACCATGCAGTTTTCAGTGGATGGAGATTCGGTCAAACTGACGGGAAAAGAGTTCGGAATCATGGAACTGTTGATGTCACATCCGGGAGTGGTTTTTTCATCTGAAAAGATATATGAACGCGTGTGGCAGGAATCCGCTTATTCGGTTGAGAATACCGTCATGGTACATATCCGTAGAATCAGGGAAAAAATCGAGATCAATCCTAAGGAACCAAATTATTTGAAGGTGGTGTGGGGCATTGGTTACAAAATTGAAAAGTTCTAGGGATCATATACTATTGAAACTACTGGCATTCTTGATGATTGCACTCTCTTTGAGCACGGCTTTTGTTCAGCTTATTGATATGGATCTTACAGACATACCGATTGAGACGATTATTGAACCAGACAGCAGTGTCTATAATGCAGAGTCTTATTCAGGCGTTTCGTATGATCAGATTGAGTGGACAGAGATGAGGAGTGAAGCGATTCGTAAAGCTCAAATCTTTGTCATCAGTATTATTTTAGCGATTATTTTGTTGATTTATCTGACCTTTGTGGTCGGCAAAAAGGGTGAGGATGGAAAAGTTGAACTCACATGGCATGACAGAATTCCAAGTGACGTACTTTTGGTAGCATATGCTTGCCTTTTTCCGGTGTGGGTTTCGGCTGTGGGAAGTGTTTTAAGCAGACATAATTACTCTTTGAACCAGTATAGATGGGCGCTTGGAGCATCCGGTGTCGTGACTTTCCTTTTCATTTCATTATTGGGGATTTACTATGTCACAACTGTGAAACAGATCAAAGCAAAGACGTTCATAAAAAAGAGCCTTTGGTTTCGAGTCGCATACGGGATTTACGATTTATTAAAAAGCTTATTTGACGGAAGGGCTTTCAGTAAAAACGGGCTCACAAATTCTTTGTTCAAAAGACAACTTGTGTTTGTCGTTGCAAGCGCATTCATGGTTTTCCTCATGTTTTTATTTTTGATGGCACCACCACTCATGATTCTACCTCCTATAATGGAAGGCATTATCCTCTACTGGTTCATCAAAGGCAATAGAAAGACCTATGAGGCCATTGACAAAGGGTTCAATGACAGTCTGGAAGAGCAGATGAAAGCTGAACGCATGAAGATCCAGCTGATCACAAATGTTTCGCATGATCTTAAAACGCCACTGACTTCTATCATTGGCTATGTGGATCTGCTTTCAAAAGAACCGCTGGAGGAACCTGCTAGGGAGTTTGTTGCGGTCTTGTCGGAAAAGTCGGATCGTCTGAAGCACATCGTCTCAGACCTGTTTGATCTGGCGAAAAGCACCACTGGCAACATACAGGTGGACCTAGAAGAGCTTGATCTGAAGCGATTGATCCAGCAGACCATGGGGGATTTATCAGACGAGATTGAAAAATCGGGTTTGGAGTTCAAAATGCAGTTGCCTGATGATGCGGTGATGATCCAATCGGATGGCAAAAAACTTTATCGTGTGTTCATGAATTTGCTAAGCAACGCGCTCCAATATGCACTGACAGGAACAAGAGTCTATGTGACCATGGAAGTTTTGGACGGCACTGCAAAAGTCTCCATTAAAAATATCGCAGGATATGAAATGACTTTTTCTGAAGAGGAAGTGCTACAGCGGTTTACCAGAGGCGATCAAGCGAGAACTTCTGAAGGCAGTGGTCTCGGACTTTCCATAGCTGAGAGCTTCACCCACGTTTGTGGGGGCAAGTTTGAACTGGTGATCGATGGGGATCTGTTTAAAGTGAATGTATCGTTTCCTGTAAAATAATAAATCACGCAAATAGCCTTTAAAATGGTCATTTGCGTGATTTTTTTTCTATATGAATCTAACCTTGGAGACATGATACACAAAATGTGTTATTTTGATTCTAAATTTTTAATTTTTTCAATCAGTTTGGTTCCCTTTAGATCATTGGTAACATTCAATCTGGGGATTAATTTGAGGTCGCTCAAATCACTGAAGGCTCTAATCCCTTCGATAGTGGTCAATGATCCTAGAAATGAGATTTTGGATAAGACCCGCTCAGAGTTTTCATCGTGAGCCCCATAGGGA
>JAIOSU010000102.1 GCA_021107455.1 Clostridiales bacterium
GCAACGGGGGATTATCAATCGCGGTTATGGACCTTGAATAGCTTGAAATAACATATAGAACATAGACACATAGGCTCCTGTATTACAATCATTTGTTTCACAAAACATTGTAATACCACGTCGCGAAAACTTTCTAAAAAAAAAATGAATTTGCTTCAGCAAATTCTTTTTTTTTAGAAAGTTTTTAGAAAGTCATTCGTTCGATTTTAGATTTCTCCTCTAGAATAAGACCATAAGCTTAAACAAAACGATAAGCAAACAAAAAAGGAGAAAAAAAGATGAATAAGAAAGTAATGATGATGGGAACCATATTAGTAACAGTTTCACTACTCGCGATTATGGCATTCGCGGGAAACAATGCAAATGACGGTTATGAATTATTTAAAGATGTGCTCGGAAGTTTTGAAAGCCACGAACTTGAAAGTAATGTATTCGCCGGCAGTATTGTTCTTACAGATAACGATGAGATCAAACTTGCAGTATCGGGAACTATGGCACAGCAAAAAGAGAATGAGCGTATGAGTGGTACCGCTCAAATCGAGTCACCTGACATGAGTAAAACTCTTGAAATCTATGGTGATGATCAAACGGTTTATATTGTAGATGCTAACAGAGCTGATGTGTACATCGCCAAAGTCGAAGAAGAAAGAGCAAACAAGGAATGGGATCATGAATACAAGGGAACATTTGACGAGACTGATGAAGCGATTGTCGATTATTTCATGGGCAATTTCAAACAAAATTTCAAAACAGTAGCAGATTCAGACGGTTCAACAGATGTTTTATTTGAACTGAATAAAAGTGACATTCCAGCAATCGTAAACTTATTGGTTTCATCGAAACATGATGAAAAATACACCGATGAGGAAAATGATTTTTCAGATCATCAAGAATACGCAGAATTTCCACTGTTCAAAGAGTTGATGGAACTTGAGAATATCGAACTTTCTATCGATAGCAATATCGAAGTGAATTATGTGAAACTTGTGATGGATCTTGATGTGAATCAAAATGTAGAAGGGATTGAGTTTAACTTTCAAATTACCGGCAATGACGAATCAGGTGAGTACCATGAAGTAGAAGTAGACGGTTTCTTTACTGCAGATCAAAACGGAAATGCTGAAGTAAGAACAATTGATATGGATGGTCTTACAGTTTACGAACTGCCAGAAGAAAACAAATAGTTTGATGACTTTGTCATCACCCTGCGGCTCTCGTAAAGAGAGCCGTCTTTCAAATGTGAGGTGGTATTATGAACATACTTAAAGTAAGTGGTTTAACAAAAGCATACGATGACAAGTGCGGAGTTTTCGGACTTGATCTATCCATAGATTCAGGAGATATCGTTTTAGTGCTCGGACCGAATGGAGCAGGTAAGACGACAACATTTCAGAGCATTCTAGGTCTTGTTTCCAGCAGTTATTCTGAAATATCGGTCTTTTCAAAACCGTTCAATAGAACAGAAAGTCTTCAAAGTATTGGTGCAATGATCTCAAGACCAGTCTTTTATGAATATATGACCGGGAAGGAACATTTAAGTCTATTGTCAGGTCTATACCCGAACGTGACCGAAGCGAATATTGGTGACACGCTAATATCAGTTGGACTGGACCAAGCAAAAAATAAAAAAATCAGTCAATATTCCTCAGGGATGAAACAGCGATTGGATTTGGCACGTGCCATTGTCCATAAACCTAGTTTGCTCCTTTTGGATGAACCGTTTAACGGACTCGATATTGAAGCCAAACATGACATTAAAAATTTATTGTTTAAGCTACAGAAAGACAATCAAATGGGAATATTGATTTCCAGCCACATGGCTGGCGATCTTGAACACTTTGCAAACAAACTGGTGATCCTTTATGAAGGACAAACACTGTATAGCGGTTCATTTGATTTTATCCAGGAGTCAGGATTAACACTGGAGACATTTTATTTGAAATGTCTCGATGATTATAGAAAGGGGGTCAAGCAATGAAACTTTTAAGAATCGAAATCACAAAATCATACAAAAGAAAAAATATAAAAGTGCTTGTCTCATTATATATGTCCATGCTGATTTTAATGTCAATTCTATATCTGGTAGCAGAAAAAAGACTTGGATTGACTCTTTATACAGAAGGACAATTTATCACTTCATCATTAAGTCTTGTTATGGCGGGCTTCATGCCATTACTCGCACTTTATGTGGCAAGTGTCACTCTCAGCTCTGAAATGAGCAGTGGAACACTGAAGAACATGTTGCTCTTGCCAATTAAAAGAGAGCAACTATACCTTTCCAAAATTGCCGCAGTACTCAGCCTAATTGGTGGAATGCTTATATTACAATGGCTCTATAGTATGGTTTTCTCGATCATAGTAGATGGTGCAATCAATTTTTCGTTCCTTATTGGAACTCTCGGAGATTACTTTGGAGCTTTTCTTGTTCTAGGACTTATAATCAACTTATCGATTGCACTGACTTTAGCTTTTAAATCCACTGGAATCACTATTGTGTCTTCATATCTTCTATATGTGATCTTGGGATTTGTCGGTATCTATTTTCCAGCATTCTCAAATGTAAATCCTACGACAATTTTTAGGGAATATGGATACTTCTTTGAAGGTGGAGGTGGGATTCAGTTGTTATCTACATTTGCCTACTATATAATAATAGTAATGACTGGTTTGCTACTATTTGACAAGAAGGAAGAAGAAATATGTCTATACGATTAAAACTTATTATAACCTATGCCGTACTGGTCTTTATCAGTGCGGCTATACTGCTATTTGCGGGAATTACAATTGTGACAGGTGTTGTTGCTGCAACTATAGACAGCGTCTTTGACGAGGGCGAATCGCATGGTGCCATCATGAGGACCCTAGATGTGTTGGTAGAGCTCAGACAAACGGACAAATATAACCCTGAAGACTTGAAAGACCCAGTGTTCATTGAGAAAATCTCAAAGGAATCTGAGTTTATCAATGGTGGAATCATTGTAAAATATCAAGATGAGATATACAATTATGGTGAATTGCCACAAGATAAGTCCTTTTATGACAAACTGGTCCCTACAAAGGACTTCGATGGTTATGACCGTAATGATCCCGATGAAGAGCATTTGATCTCTGAAGATGGTAAAAAATATTACTATATGGATTATACTTTTGGCACTGAAGACAAAGTCGTTTATTATTTGGTGATAGATGTGACGAGTTCGGCATTTGTTAACAGTACTGGAGGGAGATGGTTCTTTGGTATATTGATTGGAATACTCGTTATTGTCATGACACCGCTTTGGTTGATTATCTCAAAAGATATCATAAGACCAGTTCGAAAACTTGAGCAAGGCGTCAAGCAAATCAAAGATGGCAATCTGGACTTTAAACTGGAAACCGATAGCAAAACAGAGATGGGGGATGTTGTAGAGTCCTTTGATGCCATGCGTCAGGAACTTAAGAACTCCATTGAAAAGCAAATTAAATTTGAAGAAAATCGTAAAGAATTGATTTCCAGCATCAGTCATGATCTAAAAACTCCTATTGCCTCCATCAAAGGTCATGTGGAAGGGATTATGGATGGCATTGCCAGTTCTCCAGAGAAACTAGATAAATATCTCAGTGTGATTTATCAAAAATCAAGAGACATGGATCAGTTGATTGATGAGTTGTTTCTTTTGTCAAAACTTGATTTGAATAGATTGCCGTTCGAAAAAAAGGAAATCAAAGTGATACCATTTCTTGATGCCATCAAGGATGAAATGCAATTAGGTTGGGAAAGTGACAACAACAGTATTGTGATTCATTATGAGGATTCAGTGGATGATGAGACCACATTTGTTGCCGATCAGGTTCAGATTAAAAGGGTTTTTGTTAACATCATACAGAATGCCATGAAATATATGGATAAGGATGAACACAAAATCGATATAGAAGTGACAGCTTTTTCAAAAATAATCAAGTTCAAAATTTCTGATAATGGACAAGGTATACCAGAAGATCAAGTTCCATATATTTTTGATATGTTTTACAGGGTGGATGAATCTCGTAATTCAACTACTGGAGGCTCAGGTTTGGGTCTTGCCATCTCAAAACAAATTGTCGAGCAGCACGAAGGTACAATAAACGTTTCCAGTAAATTAGGTGTCGGTACTCAAATTATTATCGTATTGCCAAAGAAAATCGAGGTGCTCCATGAAGAAAATATTAATTATTGAAGATGAAATCACAATCGCTGAACTGGAAAAAGATTATCTGGAATTCGAAGGTTTTGCGGTCGATATCGCCGGTGACGGTCTTAAGGGTATTCAAATGGCTGAAACAGGTGATTATGATTTAATCGTCCTCGATTTGATGCTACCTGGAATCAACGGATTTGAAATCTTGAAAAAGATTAGAATGGATCACAATATTCCAATGATCATGGTATCGGCCCGTACAGAAGATGCAGATAAGATACGGGGATTGGGACTTGGAGCAGATGATTACATTACCAAACCTTTCAGTCCAAGTGAAATGGTCGCGAGAGTCAAATCACATCTAGCCACGTACGAAAGATTGACAGGAAAAGAAAAACGACCTGAGACGCTTCATATCAGGAATTTAACCATTGAACCAGATGCAAGAAGAGTGTTTCTAAGCAGTCAGGAAATTGCACTGACAGCAACTGAATATGATCTTTTATATTTCCTAGCGAGCAATCCTAACAGGGTTTATTCCAAGGAAATGCTCATGGATAGAATTTGGGGTGTAGATTATTATGGCGATGGCGCTACTGTGACAGTCCATATCGGAAAACTTCGTGATAAGATTGATAAGCAGAGCAATCAAGAAGAGAGTCATTTTATTGAAACTGTTTGGGGCGCTGGGTACAGATTTAGGGTATAATAGAAAGAAATGCTAAGGAGCACATATGAAATTTGAAAATAATGTTATTGATCTAATTAAAAAAAGAACGTCTACAAGAACATTTGACACTAAAGAAATAGAAGCAAACCAGCTTCAAAAAATCGAAGCTTATCTCTCTGAAATCAATGAGGATGCTATAGCACTTTCAGGTATAAAGGCAAGATTTGTTCTATCCAGCTTTATAGGTACAGATGTAAAAGAAGATAAAAAAATTGGAACCTATGGAGTAATCTCCGGTGTAAAAACTTATATTGTTGGAATCGTCGACAAAGATGAAAAAAATGCACTTGAGTTCGGTTATCTGTTTGAAAAAATAATTCTTGAAGCCACAGACCTTGGACTGCAATCTTGTTGGCTTGGCGGGACTTTCAAAAAAAGCGATTTTGAACAAAACATGGATTTGACAGAGCACGAAACGATTGCAATTGTTTCACCTTTAGGATACAAAAAAGATAAGCCAAGACTAATGGAGACGGCAATGCGAAAAGTCGTTGGAGCCAACAAAAGAAAACCGTGGAGCGAATTATTTTTTGATAAGAACCCTAAAACACCACTGACTGAAAAAGGTGCTGATGAATATGCGGTTCCTCTTGAAATGGTCAGACTTGGTCCATCTGCATCCAACAAGCAACCTTGGCGAGTGATCAAAGATGGTGAGCATTTTCATTTTTGCTTGAGCCGTACCAAAGGCTATGGTGCTGCGGGTTTTGATATGCAACTCAATGATATCGGTATCGCGAAATGCCATTTTGAACTGTCTGCTGAATCCCTTGGTCTTTATGGTGAATGGATCAATCAATCTCCGGAGATTGGACCTTCAGAATGGTCATATGTTTGCACCTGGAAAGCTGAAAAGTGAATAAAATATTTATAGAGAATATATACAATGATTAAAATCCGTATATCGGGTACAATATAGTATGTGAGAAAATTTTAGGAGGTCTATTATGATACCAACCCCGCATATTGAAACAACTGAAAAAAGCATGATTGCCAAGACGGTTTTAATGCCAGGCGATCCACTTCGTGCAAAATTCATCGCTGAAACATTTCTGGAAGATGTCGTCCAGTTCAATAGTGTTCGAAATGTATTCGGCTATACTGGAACTTATAAAGGTAGAAAAATATCTGTCATGGCTAGTGGAATGGGTATGCCAAGCATTGGAATTTACTCTTTTGAACTTTACAAGTTCTATGATGTTGACAACATCATCAGAATCGGTTCATGTGGTGGCTACACAGCAGACATGAAACTTTATGATGTCATACTTGCTAAAGACGTATGGAGTGAATCCTCTTTTGCTAAAGTACAAAGTGGATACGATCTAGACGTGATTGAGGGCTCTGCAGAGCTCAACAAACAGTTGGTTGACATCGCAAAGGAACTGGATATTCCGATGCACATTGAAAGAATTCATTCATCTGATGTATTCTACAGAGAGAACTTTGATGAGTATAAGGCAATCTATGAGAATCACGGTTGTGTTGCAGTTGAAATGGAAGCATTCGCACTATTCCATAATGCGAATGTTCTCGGAAAGAAGGCGGCTTGTCTACTTACTGTATCCGATAATCTGGTGACTCATGAATTGACCACTTCAGATGAAAGACAATTAGCTTTCACCAACATGATGAAAATCGCGCTTGAAATGGCGGAATAAGTAAAAACGTCTCAGAATTCTGAGACGTTTTTTGTTTGAAACTTTATCTAATTGTTTGTTTTTCTAGTGAGGGCAAGCAGTGTTTGATCCAAGGTTTCATGAGAAACTTGTGTGGCATCAAAATGGAGCACTTTAAATGTTGTCTGTACAAACAATCCTATAAATAGTGCGAAAAGAATCGTTCCGACGCCTACTTTTCCACCAAGCTGCCAACCTATTATAACAGCGATTAATTCTATACTCCCTCTACAGAAGCCCACAGGCAATCTGGTCTTTCGCGTCACTGCCACCATAAGACTATCTCTCGGACCTGATCCGAAAGCAGCACTGATATAAAAATATGTTGCAAGTGATATGATTATTATACCGACAATCATCATAACCGCACCTGTGAAGAAATTTGTTGCAATCGGGATGAACCCTGCGAGCATGATCCAATCGACAAACACTCCAATCATCACCATATTGAGCACTGTTCCGATGCCGATTTTTTCACCTAATATGACAGCAATCGCTCCTATTGCCAGTCCGGTGATGATGGATGCCATTCCAATGCTCATACCAAAGGTATTTGAAAATCCGACGTGAAATACGTCCCAAGGGGCATATCCGATATCTGCATTAATCGTTATTACAATTCCGACGGCGTAGAGCAAAAGTCCAAACATCAAGCGAATCAATCTCTTTTTATATGTTTTCATGTTGACTCCTCAAATTGCTTTATTCGATTCATTATATATGGTTTGATGCGTTAATTCAACAAAGAACCGTGGGCTGGACTGGAAAGGATCATTCAAACGTGGTAAAATGAGTATTGACTAAAGATAAAGGAGATTCACACTTATGATTAGTATGTTTGTCAAATCGATTCAAATTGACGATGCAAAACGTGTTGTAGTTCATATTCAAGACATGATCGCTGAGTACTTGCTTAAAGATGATTCCAAAAAAATGCTTAAGGAAATGGCTGAAAAAGCACTTGGATCGGATTTTGTAAAGATGGAAGTCTCAAAGTCGAGCTTTAGGGTCACTGTGGCTGAAGGCACTGAAGAGGCAGCAAAAGAAAAAATTGAGGCTGAATTGCTCAAATATATTGAAATGGCCATGTCATTTATGGCACAGATGGATAATAAAGAGGAATAATCGTAATCGAAAAAGACGCATGCTCTCATATAAGGGGTCATACGTCTTTTTTTATAGTTTAGATTAATTCCTGTTGGTCAAATAATGATTTGACTACTTTTTCATACTCCCGCAAATTATCGGATTTTTTTATGGCTTTGGCATATTTTTTCTCATTCGAGAAAAGTTGAATCATATATAGCCAGATCTCTTTCATTTTGAACAAGACGTTGTGGTCTCCTGACAGTACTTTTTGATAGTTTTCATAAACCTCATCATGAAAATTCTTAAGTCTTGATTTGTCCAGTGGATTGCCACCCTTGATTTCGCTTATGAGGTTAGGATTGGATATAAGTCCTCTACCGAGCATAATGCGATCGATCTCCTTAAAGTTCTTGATGAAATTTTCATAATCGTCTTTTTTGAATAAATCTCCATTATAGCAAATTTGTGCTTTTATGGAAGATAACGAAGCTCTGAAAACCTCCAAGTTTGGAGTGTTCTTATAAAAATCCTTTTGAACTCTTGGATGGATAGTCAATTCCTCAATAGGATACTTGTTGAAAATCTTGATGAGATCATAGAATTCCTCGGGATCAGTTATGCCTAATCTTGTTTTAACGGAGAGCTTCATTTTGGAATGGGTGAGTATATCATCAAGGAATCGGTCCAATTGTTCAGGATAAGCCAAAAAACCGGAACCTTTTCCTTTTGAGACTACAGTTCCTGATGGACAGCCCAAGTTGAGATTGACTTCTCTATAACCGTAGTCATAGAGTGCATTTGCAGTCTGTATGAACTCCTCGGATTTGTTTGAGAGTATTTGAGGAACAGTTTCGATTCCAAGATTATTTTCAGGGAGTATATCATTCAGTTCTTTTGTGGTAAAATTTCTTATACTGTTAGGAGAGATAAATGGGGTGAAATATTTATCTACTCCTTCAAAATGCTTTTTATGGGCATTTCGGTAGATATAACCCGTAACGCCTTCAAGGGGTGCGAAATAGTATTGCATCAATGGGTGCCTCCTTTCAGATTGAACATCTTCATTATAGTTTATATAAGACATTCTTTCTAGTTGTTTAATCGAATGTTAATGATTTGCAGTTACAATAATATAAAATTCACATTGGGAGCTGTTATGCTGAGTAGGATGAAAGCCATAAAAAACGTAATTCGAAAATTTGGAGAAACACCTAAAATTACATACAAACCTGGTGACATGGAAGCCATAAAAAGTTACCATGAGTATAGGGTGAAAAGCAACTTGGATGAGTTTGTGATCGATGATATCACATGGAACGATCTCAATATGGATGATGTTTTCAAAAGGCTCAATATGGGGCTTTCCACCTCAGGTGAACAGTATCTTTATCATCAACTCAGAGAACCGGCGGTCTCAAGTGATGATTTTAACAGCAGAAAAGGTCTGATTGAAACGATAGAGCAAGATACAGAACTGCGCATGAAACTCCATAAAATCTTATATAAACTCGGAAAAAATAACAAAGCAAAATTGACTGAAGTATTTGAACCTGGAAATAGGAGTGCTTCAAAACTAGTCCTTTATATGATTTTGTCCCTTGGATTTGTTTTTTCTGCAATAGCGACGATCATAAGCCTAAGCAATATTTTGGCGTTAACATTCTTCGCAATCGATTATTCAGTGGTCAGAGAAGTCAAGCGTAAAAATATCTATACTGATCTTGAGACGGTGAATTATTCGGTAGCAATGGTATTTGCAGCTAATAAAATTCGAAAACTTTCAAATTACAAACTCGATCACCATACAGGTGAGATGTACGTCGAGCTGGAAAAACTGGGAGTGATTTTAAGAGTTGGTGGGGTTTCCGTAACATCGGGATCAGATGTGGGGGATTTATTCAGTAATTGGTTGTTGCTCGATTTAATCACATATGAGATTATTAAAAATAAAATTTGGACACATTATCAATCCATTTTTAAGATTCATGAATCACTAGGGAAGATTGAAGTTGCGCTAGCAGTCTCTTCCTATAGAAAAAGTGTTCCAGAACATAGTATTCCGAGAATTGTATTTGATTCGAAAATGACGCCATATCTACAAGGAGAGGCTTTGATTCATCCGCTCGTCAAAACATGTGTCCCCAATAGTCTGATGATGAGCAAATCCCATTTGGTCACAGGATCAAACGCTTCTGGAAAATCGACGTTTCTCAAGACGGCTGCCATCAATGCAATCATGGGACAAGCGATCTGTACAGTGCTGGCTAAAACATATGATGCCACAGCATTCAGAATCTATTCTTCGATGGCTTTGAGTGACAATTTACTGTCTGGTGAAAGTTATTATATCTCTGAAATTAAATCCTTAAAGCGAATAGTTGAATCATCAAGAACTGGTCACTCGATTTTGTGTGTGATCGATGAGGTGCTCAGAGGAACCAATACAGTTGAAAGAATTGCCGCATCCAGTGAAATCCTGAAAGCGATTGCGGATGAGAATACACTTTGCCTAGTAGCAACACATGACGTGGAACTCTGCCGTTTGCTAGAAGGACAGTATGAAATGGTTCATTTCCAGGAAGATTTTTCTGGGGATCAAATGATTTTTGATTATAAAATGAAGACTGGAGAGGCAAAAAGTAGAAACGCCATTAAACTCCTTAGAATTCTCGGATTTGATGAACAGATTTCAAGCGCTGCAAATGAAAGAGCCATGAATTATTTGAGCCAAGGGGTTTGGAAATAGGAAAGGATGATGAAGCCATGCATTACAAAGAGGTCAAGGGCATTTTATCGGCCCATAATGGCATGAACCTATATCGTGGTTGTACGCATGGCTGTATTTATTGTGACTCTAGAAGTATCTGCTATAATATGCAACATGATTTTGAGGATGTTGAAGTCAAATCCAATGCGATTGAGCTCCTTGAGCACTCTTTGAAAAGAAAGAGAAATAGATGCATGATCGGTACTGGAGCGATGACAGATCCTTATATGCCAATTGAAGGACAACTTGAGATGACCAGGAAAAGTCTTGAACTCATCAATCATTATGAGTTTGGGCTAGCTATCCAGACGAAATCGGATTTGATTTTGAGAGATTTGGATCTTTTGAAATCCATCAATGAAAAGACAAAATGTGTGGTTCAGATGACGCTTACGACCTTTGACGAGTCACTGTGTAAAATCATCGAGCCGAATGTCTGTACCACAAAACGTAGAGCAGAAGTGCTCAGAATTCTTCGAGATCATGGCATTCCGACCATTGTGTGGTTGACACCAGTTCTACCTTTTATAAATGATACTGAGGTCAATCTGAATGGAATACTCGATTATTGTATTGAAGCGGACGTTTATGGAATCCTCACATTTGGTATGGGACTGACACTTAGAGAAGGTGACCGTGAATATTATTACAGTAAACTTGACGCTCATTTTCCAGGACTAAAAGAAAAGTATGTAAAAACTTATGGGAACAGTTATATGGTACCTTCACCGAATAGTAAAAGACTGATGTCTATTCTAAATGGTAGATGCCATAAACACGGAATAGTGACAGACGATCAAAGGTTGTTTGAATATATGAAAACATTTGAGGATAAGACAATCAATCCGCAGCTCTCATTTTTTGATATACTATAAATAGCGGATAAAATTATTAAAGGGTGGATCAGATGAGAGAATTGTGGGAAATCTATTGGTCTTTTTTCAAGATGAGTTCAGTTACGTTCGGTGGTGGATATGCGATGCTACCTATTTTACAAAGGGAGATTGTTGAAAAAAAGAACTGGATGACTCATGAGCGGATTATTGACTATTATGCTGTGAGTCAAGGACTACCAGGAATCATAGCCGTCAATGTCGCCATATTCATCGGCAGGGAAAGAAAAGGAGCTCTAGGTGGGATTGCAGGAGCCATGGGGATAGTAAGCCCTTGTCTCTTGATTATCACATTCATTGCGGCATTTTTGAATAATTTTCAAGATTCACAGATAGTAAAAAGTGCATTTGCAGGTATAGCCGTATGTGTGGCAGCACTGATTTTAAATGTGGTCATCGGACTCTGGAAGAAAGCAGTAGTCAACACTTTAGGGCTAATGATTTTTATAGTAGTATTTTTTGGTATGATTTTAACGAATTTGACGCCAATTGCATTTATTTTAGGTGCTGCTTTCATAGGAATCATAGTGGGCAAGCCTAAAAAGGAGGACACTAGATGATCCTTCTTGAGTTATATTATGAGTTTTTCAAAATCGGACTGTTCGCAATTGGTGGCGGAATGGCGACGATACCTTTTCTTAGGCATCTTTCAATTGCAACAGATTGGTTTCCGCTCTCATTCATTGTGGATATGGTGGCGATTTCAGAATCCACTCCTGGTCCCATTGGAATCAATATGGCAACCTATGCAGGTTACAACGTAGGTGGATTGTTTGGTGGTCTTGTAGCGACTCTCGGAATGGTGACCCCATCCATCATCATTGTTTTAGTGGTTGCCGGCTATATGGAAAAGTTTAGTCATAGCAAAACTCTTGAACACGCATTTGTGGGACTAAGACCTGCAGTAACCGGACTTATTGCCGTTGCTGGGTTTGATATTATTAGAATCGCAGTAATTCAAACGGAAATCGATCCCAAAAAGATTATTTATTTCTTAGTCATATTCTATATGATCAAACGTTTCAACAAACACCCGGTGACCTATGTGGCCATATCAGCTGTAGTTGGAATATTACTCGGATTTTAGGCAAAATAAAAACAGCTTTGAATCCTAAGATTCAAAACTGCTTTTCCGCTTGGGCAAGCGTTTATGTTACATGTCATTATAGCACACTTTGTCTACATAATGTAGAATTCTTTAAAGGAGGATCATATTTTGAAAGAAATAACATTTCAAGAACTGTCTCAGGATTTTTTGAATCAACTTGTAAAGGGTGCATTTTTGACAGTTAAAAACGATGAAAAAGTCAACACGATGACAATAGGTTGGGGAACAGTGGGTTATATTTGGAATAAACCAATCTTGATGGTGCCAGTACGCTATCAAAGACATACTTATTCAATGATCGATCAGGCACAGACATTTTCTGTTAGTGTTCCTGTTCATAAGGATATGAAAAAAGCGCTTGCATTTTGTGGAACAAAATCTGGTAGAGATATGGATAAGATCAGTGAGATCGGTTTGGTTCTTGAAGATGCTCAAATGATTGACACACCAATCATTGCTGATTGTGACCTGCATATCGAATGTAAAATTGTCTATAAACAAGCCATGGAACCTGGAAATCTGATCGGGGACATAAGAAAATCAAGTTATCCGAACAATGATTTTCATGTGCTTTATTATGGGGAAATAGTCAAAGCATATTACAAATAAAGGAGAATTTAATGAAAAAAGTTTCATGGAAAGCAGTTAAGGCAGGGTGGGCTCTTGCAGCCATTTTTTCTTTGACATTTATCGGAGGCTCGTTCAATGTTGTTTTTTACTTGCCCTCAATCTTTGCATTGATAGGAATTGTATATTTGACCAAAACAAAACTAAGATGTCCACATTGTGGTGAGAGAGAAAAACTCGAGCGATTGACACGTGCAAAAAAACAAGAGTATCATTGTAGTCACTGTGGTGAGCTTATAGAAGTCGACACAAAGGCTTAACTGGAAGAGCGGAGGTAAACGTATGAATTTTTTGTTTAGCAGATATTCTGACATTAGGTCCATAGAAGATAAATCAGTTCAAAATTTGGCTGAAGAAAAAGTGAAAAAAAGATTTGAAATGGAGTCCAGATTCAATTCAAAAAAAAGTATTTTGATTATGCTTAGTGGAGTGTTCTTTGGAATCTTATTTACTGTGTTTGAATTTGTGCTGAAAAATTATGATTTGGGTGTCTTTATGAACACAATGCTTAAGGCGGGGATGTTTTTCACATTGGCAGGTTCAAGTTTAACTTTGATAGGACTCTATTATTTCATCAAGAGTTTTAGAATTTAGAATTTTCATTAATTCGAAATAAGTAGGCACTGATCTTCAGGGCCTATTTTTTTTGCATAAAAAGGGATTGACGCAAATTGTATTTAATGTTATTATATGACCAAGAGTCATATGACCAACAGTCACAAAAGGGAGACGATATGCCTAAAGATACTTTTTTCAATCTGGATGAAATAAAAAGACAACGAATAGTGGATGCAGCCATCGAAGAATTCGGCGGGCTGCACTATGATAAAGTTACAATCAACGGAATAGTAAAAAGTGCTGGGATTCCAAAAGGAAGTTTTTATCAGTACTTTGAAAACAAAGATGACTTATACATCTACCTTTTTACTAACCTTGCAAGCAGTAAAATGGACCTTTTCGACAGTTTGAAATCGAGAATTCCGGAACTGGGTTTCAGAGATTACATGATGGAATATATCATGTTACTTAAAAAAGCAGAAGTTGGCAATGACAAAATGTTGAAACTTAAAAAGGAATTTATGGAGGAATGTCCTCAACACATAAAAAAAGAGATATTGAAAAGAGAAATGCCACGATCATTGAATTCTTTCAAATCGATTATCGATTCTTATGTGGAGAAAGGAGAGTTCAATAAAGAATTAAACACGAAAACAGCAGCATATGTGACCGTCATGGGCATAAGCAACCTTGAATATTACAATTTTGAGGAATCAGAAAATGTTATGGACGTGCTTTCGAGTATCATCGAATTTTTGGAAAGTGGGATGACTTAGAATCCCTTATATAAGAAATGGAGGAAACACAAATGAGTCTTAATTTGACAGGAAACATGAAATTCAATGAAGACATCAGGCATTTTGACATCAATGAGACAACAAAGATCTATACTCGTACAGTTCTTGGACCAAATCCGGGGAAAACCGCTCTTTATATTCATGGTGGTGGATCTGGAGGTAATCATACAATGCTACTCAGACCAGCGAAGTGGCTGATTGAGCAAGGACTATTCTCAAAAGTGATCTTACCGGACCGAAGAGGGGAAGGTTACAGCACTCCGCTCACATCGAAACTGTCCATCAAAGATCACGCATCAGACATGAAAGCACTACTTGATAAGATGGAGATTGAAGGTGATGTGACTGTTCTCGGCTTATCATATGGTGGACCAATCGCCATAGAACTGGCTTCGATGGATTCAAGAATCAAAGAAGTCGTATTAGTGGCATCCTCACCGTCACTTAAGGATGTCAAAGGGCTCAGGGGAATTCTTTATAGAAGCAATCTTCTCGAAAAAATATCGACTTCCTATTATAAAAAGAACCTTGGCAAACTGCCTGCGACTTATCCTGATTTTGAAAGTGTTTACGAACTAAAAAGCAACAAGGAGCTGACCGAATATTTTGTCCACTGCATCAAACAAACAGATAGTAAAATGCTTGAGAGTATTGTTTTTCAGAACAAATCAACACTCGATCAGAGCAACAATGGCATTTCAGATGGATTCAATTTGGATATACCAATCTATCAGGTGATCGGAAGCAAAGATGAAATCTGGGAAACGGATATTATATCCTACCAAAAGAGGTTTTCAAGACTTAAGACAAAGATTATCGATGGATATGAGCATAAAGATGCCATTCTAAAAGCTGATCTATTTTACAATGCATTACTTGAAATCTACAGTTAATTCATCTTGATATTACATAATCAAAAAAGAAGCAGAGGATGCAGATGACATCCTTTGCTTCTTTTTATTATTGATCAGTTCGAAATTCTATGGTATGGTCCAGTTCAATAAGAATTTCAACTAATTTTGGATCAAATTGTGTACCGGAATTCTTTTGAATTTCAAGAAGAGCTTCTCTGTGTGATCTTCCTGTACGATATGGCCTGTCAGATCTTATAGCCTCATAGGCGTCTGTGAGTGCAATGATTCTTGAAAGCAATGGAATATCTTCACCAGCCAAACCATATGGATAACCTTTTCCGTCCCAACGCTCATGATGATGCAATATGATTTCGGCGAGAGATGTGTAGAGATCAACAGATTTTAATATTTGATAACCAATTTCTGAGTGTCGTTTGATTTCAATATATTCGCTTTCAGTCAAAGTGGATTGCTTGTTCAGCAAAGTTGAATCCACTGCAATTTTACCAATATCGTGCATTATTCCAGCAGTTTCAAGGGCTTTCAGTTTTTCTTGACTAAGCCCGTAGGCCTTGCCAATCAGTACCGAATTACGGCTCACGTTTTCTGAATGCTTTTTTTCACGAGGATCATTCTTATTTATGGTTTCCAGTATGGAATGAACTGTTTGCTGGCGCATAATTTGACTCTCAATGAGCTTTTTGTGATACATTTTATCTTCAGCTTTTGTGAAGATATCTTTTATATTTTGGTCATGCTTTTCTTTTAAGTCATAACCTATTGATACAGAAATTTTAAGCGATCCGAGTTCTTCAGTACTCATATGGGAGTAAATCCGATCAACAATGAGAGCCAATTCACTTTTGGATGTTTTAGGCAATAAAATGACAAACTCATCGCCACCAAGTCGAGCAATTATATCATCAGTTCTGCAGCAACCAGATATGATCTTAGCAACACGCTTCAGAAGAGCGTCGCCCATTTGATGACCAAATGCATCATTAGTAAGTTTAAGTCCGTTGACATCTAAAAGTATCAAACCGATTGGAAGATTGCGTTCGGTATTCAAACGATTGAGTTCCTCTTCGTAAAACCTTCTATTATATATGCCGGTCAATTGATCGCGATAGCTTAAATTTTCGATTAACTTTTGGTTCAATCTCTCTTCAGTGACATTTCTAACTATAGCAAGAACTGTATCATGTGAAGCACTGACCAAGCGTGCCTCGAAATATTGAAGCGAGTTGTTTAGGTCCATAGTAAACTCAATAGTTTGTATATCATTTTCATTTAAGGCCATTTGAATTGTCGACAATAACATGTTTGTTACACCTTCTGGCAATATGTCAGAAATGTGTTTTCCAATAAAATCAAGTCGACTGAATTGAATGGGTTCATAATCTGCATTTGGCTGATAATCGAGAAAAGTACCATCTTGACTGCATAAAAAAATCAGATCAGGATGAACATTTAAAATGGCTCGATTACGTTTCTCACTTTCAACGAGTGCCTTAAAAAAAGTATCGGTTTTTTCAAGTGAGGCATTTACTGAGGTTCTAAGTCGAGTAAAAATATCTGATTCAGCTGTTGGCAATCTGTAGGATAAGTCGTTTTTGTAAGATATCTTTTTGATATCTCTATCAAGTTCAGCCAAGGGTTTGATCAAGTATTTGCGCTGAAAAAGGACTGAAATGAACATTATCAAAGTCATGGAAAAAATCGCAAAAATAAATGTATATTGCAATTGTCTTTCTGAAGTCAAATACTCTTTAATCGGAATAAAACTCGCGACTATCCATGATGTACCTGTTATTTCTTCGAAAGCTAAATAACCTTCTGTATTATCGAGTGTAATAATTTCCAAAGATTCATGCTCGGCATCAAATATTTGAACCACATCTTTGGAAATGTCAGATATATTCAGTAAATTTAGCGTTGTCATCGAGCCTGTATTTGGATGCGCCAATATATTGTAGTTTCCATCCACCAAGAATGAATAACCCTCATTGTCAATAATTTGGTTGTTGACAATATCTATAATGGAGTCCAGTAAAATATCACCAGCGACCACACCACGAAGTTCATTATCCTCATCGTATAATGGTGCTGCGATTGTGACGATCAAATGGTCTTTTGAAGCATTAAGAAAAGCATCTGTGTATACCAAATCACCTGATTCGGCTGCATTCAGATACCAAGGACGTTGAGTTAGGTCAAAACCAGGAGGTGGTATCCATCCGCTTGCATTGATCATCTCATTTTCACTAGATCCATAATACAATGATGCAAATGAGGGAGAATCTTTCATCAATTGCTCTAGATGCTCAAGTATATGACCATCGTCTTGATTCAGTTGTATGATGGACTTAGCATTTATGATAGTTTGACTTTTTTCCATCAACTTGACTTCAATTTCAGAGCTTATGTAATCTCGAGATAAAATGATGTTCTTTTGCACTTCAGTGCTAACAACATTTTTGAACACATTATATTCGAGAATCATACCTAGTGCAACTGTGAACGTCACAGCGAGTCCAATCAGATAGAAACGAATTATAAATTTTTTCATTCAAAAACTCCATTCGATTTGATGACTAATTATAGCATAACTTTTTACTTATATACCACCGCTTTTACATGAACTCGTAAAGTCTTATCGCAATCTGATATAGCAAAATTTGTTCTGAATCACCCAAATCAATATCAAGCATGTGTTTGATCTTATCTATACGATAGCGTACTGTTTTGGGATGAATGAACAATTTGTTGGCAGTGGTGACATAGTTTTGGTTTTCAGTCAGAAAAACTTTGAATGTCTTGAATAGTTCAGGATTCTCCATTCTAAGTTTTGCCAAATCTTTTGGTATGAATTTCTCAAGATCGCTTAGTGAATCTGTTTCCAAAAAGTACTTGAAAATACCAATATTGTCATATTCGAGTATATGCGATTCCTGATAGAAATGATGCATCATTTTTGTGGTATCCAGGCACTCTTTATTGATTTCTTTCAGATCATGTTTGTTATGGATTCCACTGATTGCCATATGACAAAAAACTGAAGAGCTTTTCTTGGTGTTGTGCGTAGAGAGGACTTGATCCATTAGAGATTGAAGCTCGTTCTTACTAAAACTTTCTCGTTCATTCTTAATATTGTGCAAAAAGATGACCTTATTGTTTTTTGAGTAAAAAGCTATTGGAGAATAAGTTCCTCTTAGAATATTGATGAAAGATTGCAGAACTAGTGAAATTTGTGTGCTTGGAATATTCTGATTGTCATAAAGGGAAACCATGACTCCCTGATAGAGCTCAAAATGATTTAGGTCCACCAGAGTAAGTAACTCTTCCTGTTCAACAGGACTGTAATATCTCGTATTGAGCAGATCAATCATCAAATCGTTTCTTTTCAGGAATTGGCTGTGTTTGATGGTATAGTTCTTAAGGAGTTCAGCTTGAAGAAACTCAACGGCATTGTCGATGACCATATAATCTAGTTCATTCAACTCTTTGGAATTCTCAAAAATTGTGAGTATATAATTTTGGTTTTCCAAATTCGGAATTTCAACACAAACGACAGAATTAGGAGAATTTGCTTGATTTGAATATTGGACCTGATGACGGACATAATTGAAACTCATGAATTTCTCATTTTTCAAATGTATTGAGTTGATGATTTTGTACCCAGTGAGTTCTGTATCGGTACTGATGATTTGATTCTTCTGAGGGATGGTGAATTGAAAATCATGTCCTAAAAGCACTTTGAATTTGTGAAGCATTTCTTCGATGCTTGGTAACTTAGGTGCCAATTTATTGAGTTCTTGTCTGGTTTGGTAATAAAGTTCAAGTAAATTGGCATTATGATTGATGACGGGTTTAAGTACAGCGAAAATAATAGTTTCATACATCACTGTCATTGGGACGGCAATCAATGGCAATTGATTCATATCACATAACTCAATCAAGATCTTTGGGACCTCTGAGACAAGTCGATCCATCTTAAGAACAATCCCGCTTATTCCAATGTTCTTCATCTTTTCAAAGAAGATTTCCATTTCTTCTAAGGTCAATCTCTCGAGTGCAAAGTAGCTAGTGAGTATGAGTTGCTCTGGCTCTCCCCAATTTTCTATGTCCACAGCTTCAAGAACCATTGCAGAAAGAACGTTCTTATGAAGAAGATGAGATCCAGTGATCACTTCAGATTTTTCGAAAGGTGTTTGTGTTAACATAGTTTTGATTTGCATATGCGCTCCTTAGTTTTTATCCTCTTAGGACAATTATAGCACTAAACTTTAGAAAATGTGCCAATGTAA